>NZ_JBEOPI010000006.1:0-149423 GCF_040309905.1 Shewanella sp. CAL98-MNA-CIBAN-0140 | reverse complement strand
GTCGTTTCCAACTGTTATCCCCCTCGACTGGGCAGATCCCTAGGCATTACTCACCCGTCCGCCGCTCGTCACCTCAGAAGCAAGCTCCCTTGTGTTACCGCTCGACTTGCATGTGTTAGGCCTGCCGCCAGCGTTCAATCTGAGCCATGATCAAACTCTTCAATTAAAGTTTTTTGAAAACCCCACTCTTATAAATAAGAACAAAGCTTTCGGCTCAATGAATTCTGATTTCATTAATTAGACTCGGAAGAATCTAATATAATGTTTGTACATATTACTATGAACACTCATCGTTGCATTGAGTTGAAATTTTTTGATTATCAAAAACAGTAAACTGTTTTAAATAATTGTCGAATAACTCAATACCTGTGAATGTCCACACAGATTACTTGATAAATTGTTAAAGAGCGGACCTGGTAACTAGCGTAAGACGCTGCGTTCCGTGTCAGTGGGGTGTATTATAGGGAAAACTTTTTATAGCGCAAGGGCTTTCTACGGTTTTTATGACTATTACGACCCAACTGCACACTATTTAAACTTAAAGTCATATTTATTGATGTTTTTGCTGACTTTATAACCAAAAAAGCCTCGCTACAGCGAACATTAAATTTATTTTTCTTACCTATATAAGGCTTATTATGCGGCTTATGGTGGTTTAAGTGGGTAATTTAGCTTGTTTAGAGCAAAAAATTACTGAAACGACGTTAATTTGATGTTAACTCCGTAGCGACTTTTAGTAGTACCAACGATTTCGCGTTAATGGATGACATACCTTTATTTGGCTTAGGGGTTTGTTAGCAACAAAAATAAGCTGACTAGTATATAAAGGAAGATAAAGTCTAAAACGAAGTAAATGGTTACACTGAAAATCTCTGTTCATATATAAGTGGGTGAAAGCTTATATATGAACAGTTGAAATGATAGCTTTGAATTCGCGATTCTATTATTTTGCGAGTAATTGACTTAGCAGACTCGGAACGTCAGCGATACTGTCAACCACGGCACTGGCAAGTTCAACTCCGGCTTCGTCTACTACTTTACCTGAACGAACCAAAATGGCAGTCTTAATGCCAGCCGCTCTTGCGGCCCGAATGTCATCGGCTTTATCACCTACCATGACAGACTGGCTTAAATCTATTTTTAAAAACTGCGCTGCATCTACCAGCATACCCGGCTTAGGTTTTCGGCAATCACAATCTTGCTTATATTCGCCTAGGCCTTTTTCTGGATGATGCGGGCAATAATAGATACCATCAAGTTCGACACCTTTATCGGCAAAGTTCCAATCCATCCATTCAGTTAAATGATGGAAATCGTCTTCACTGTACATACCACGAGCAATACCAGATTGGTTAGTGACGACTACTAATAGGTAACCCATTTGCTTTAACGCTAAGCATGCCTCAAACACACCATCGATATATTCAAAATCATCCACAATATGAACATAACCATTGTCTTTATTGATCACGCCATCGCGATCGAGAAATACTGCTTTATTCAACCTAACACTCCTTAAACTCTATACTGTTGTGATTATCCCATTGAGATGAATTGGGTGCTAGTCAATCTGAATATTTTTGTAAATTTGTTTATTTAGCGACTTTTATAGCCTTGATTTTCATAATTGCAGAGGTTTCACTTTATAAAACGGCGCCTAAGCGTTACTCTTGCTCGAAGAATTTAGTGATAAACTATTAGAGTACATGAGCAATATAACTCCTATTATTCATAAAACCCGCACGCAACTTGTTGTTGAAGTGCTCAGAGAACGGATCCTTTCTGGTGATATACAAGGAGGGGAACCCCTTAGGCAGTCTGCGATTGCAGATCAATTAAACGTAAGTCGCATTCCTGTACGTGAAGCGTTAGTACAATTAGAAGCTGAAGGCCTGATCAATTTCGAACCGCATAAAGGAGCCACAGCAACTCTTTTATCTGTTGAACAAGTCACTGAATTATTTGAATTACGCGCTATGATCGAATCAGATTTATTGGCTAAGGCCATTCCTAACTTAACTGACGATGATCTTGGTGAAGCTGAAGTCGTTCTCGCTCAACTTGAATTGGCATTTAAACTCAAAGAGTCAGTGGCCAGTTGGAGTGAGCTTAATACTCGGTTCCATACTCGTTTATATCAAGCCGCTAATCGCCCTCATACAATGGAAGTGGTTAACGGGTTAAACACCAATTGTGATCGCTATATTCGTCTGCAGTTGTTGTTTACTGGCGGGATCCCTATTGCAGAAAGAGAGCATAGAGTGTTACTCGAATTGTGTAAGGATCGAGACATAGAGAAGGCAACTATTTTATTGCGTGAGCATATCTTGCATGCCTCAGCGTTGATAACGAAACTGGTAGAACAAAAAATCAAGTCATAAAAATAATAATAAATCTTAGCCATGAGCATTTAGTATCAACAACTTAGTATCAAAAAATTAATATCAAGCTATTGATATTGTAAATAATTTTAATTAACTATTGAAACGTATTGAGAGAATTTCTTATGCATTATGCACACATTACCGGTTGGGGTAAGTCTGTTCCACCCGCAACATTAACCAATAAAGATTTAGCCACGTTCATGGACACAACGGATGAATGGATTAAAACACGCACTGGGATCAGTAAGCGTAATATTAGTCACGTTAATACTTCTGAAATGGCATCTGTTGCGGCTAAGCATGCTCTTGCTGCTGCTGGGATTGATGGCAGTGAATTAGATTTAATTATTTTAGCTACCGCCAGTCCTGATACTTTGATCCCCAATATTGCATCAACGGTACAGGCCGATATTGGCGCTACATGTGGTGCATTTGACATTAACGCTGCTTGCAGTGGTTTTTTGTATGGCGTTGGGTTAGCCAGTTCAATGATCAAAAGCGGTCAAAGTAAAAAAATTCTTATTATTGGCGCTGAACGTTTATCTTTTTACCTAGATTGGTCTCGTCGTGAAACAGCGGTGCTCTTTGGTGACGGTGCTGGTGCTGTGGTACTTGAAGCCAGTGATCAACCCGGTGGTGTATTAGGTTATGAGTTAAATAACGATCCTGAAGGTCGCGATATTTTAAAATCCAGTTTTGGCACCCAAATGGACAGATTTGATAATGACTCATTAGACTTTTATATCCACATTAACGGTCAAGAGGTGTTTAAACGAGCTATTCATGGCATGGGTAATCTCAGTAATAAAGTCTTGGAAAAATGTGGTATTGATATCAATGATGTTGATTTTGTCATACCACACCAAGCCAATGAACGAATCATTGATACCTTAGTGAGCCGGATGAAAATCCCTAAAGAAAAAGCTTTCATCAACATTGCTGATTACGGTAATACTTCAGCAGCTACAATCCCGATTGCCATCTGTGATGCGTTGTCTCAAGGGAGAATTGAAGCCAATCAAACAATTTTGTCATGTGCGTTTGGGGCCGGATTAACCTCGGCAGCTTTGCTACTAAAGTGGGGAGAAAGAACAACCCCTATTACCATTAGCGATGCTAAACTACCTGACTGTGATAAAACCGCATTGGAACTAATCCAACCTGCAGTGGATTATTTTTTCAAAAAAGCTGAAAAGTAACCTTATCGCATAGCTTAAAAAAACCAGATTATTATCTGGTTTTTTTATTGATGCTATTTCACTATCACCGGGCAATCTCGATGATTTCACTTATCGATAAACGTTGTACATCCCCCATAGCCGCAACTTGCGCCAACAATAATTCCGCACACGATAATGCATCGATTAATGCATTATGAGCAGCATAGACGGGTAACCCATAGCGCGCTCTGCTGGCACCTAAACGCAATGATCCTTCTTTGAGCACTTGGTGATGCATTAAACAACGTTTTCGCTCGATAGCTAAGGTATCGATATACACCATGGGTATCGATTGCCCAAAACAACGTTGTAATTTATTTTGAATAAAATGAATATCTAACGGGGCGTGATGAGCGACTAAAATATGCCCCTGAGTCTGGGCAAGAAACCAGTTCAACGCCTCTCCAATTGATAATGCCATGTGTAATTGATTGTCGACGATCCCATGCACCGTTGCACTTGCCCCCACGCTGCCATCAATGGCAATCATAATATGCTGGGCGCGATTAAGCGGAATTTGGCCATCAACGATGGGCACTAAACCGATGCTGATCACTTGGTCGTTCTCAGGATCAAGCCCTGTCATTTCAAGATCAATCGCCATCAAGGGAGCATCTCGATATAATTGCGACAATGCCGGAGTAATCTCATCGATATAGGTCTTCAATTGTAGCGGTAATGTGGTCAATTTTTTGCGCCAAAGTATGGCTTTTATCCACCACAAATTGGCCATTAAAAACTCCTCATAAATTTAAGCTTTAACCCCGTTTGAGCATCATGGACCACCTTAAAGGCATCTCGAAGCTGATGGCGCATTAATGAAGAAAGATGTTGTGGTTTTAAAAAATTATTCACCTGCAAATTGTGAGTCACCTGGTAACCTTGATTTGCTAAGCGCATGTGGGCGATAAACTCATGGGCATCCGCCAAGTTAAGTGCATCTTTACGATTAATAATATTAGCGTCCATTAACGCTCTAATACGTTTAGCAGTATTAACCTCCTTGATGCCGGCACTTAAAGCATACACTCTGGCAATGTCATTAATTAACGCACTGCCTTTATGTTTTAAATCCATGCCTTTCACTTCACTGCCATCACGTTCAAGGACAAATTTCCTAAAAAAGCCTAATGGTGGCGATTCTGCCAGCGAATTACCCGCCATCCCTGCCAAAAAAATATCGTTATCTTGAGTTGAAGCAAGCACCGAATCTTGTAATTCGCTAAACAAGGTTATAGGACCAAATACTGGGCGCATATCGAAAAAGATGCTCGCGTGCATTAAGGCTTTTGGCTCTGGCGTATTAACCCATTGCGAAAAAAGCCCTTTCCATTTTACCAATGACAATCGCCATTTAGGGTTTTGCGCCATAATGTCACCTGGGCAATAAATATAACCACATTGATCTAAGCCTTTACACACCGCTTTTGTTAAAGCTTCAAAATAGGCAGCTGCAAACTCATCGGGTTCGTGTGCCAACAATAAGCCATTATCTTGATCAGAACAGGCAACCTGGTCTTGGCGGCCTTGTGAACCAAAAGCCAACCAGCAAAAAGCCATCGGAGCCTGACCTAGAAGTAGTTGATTTAGTTCGATGATCCGGCGAGTTAATGCATCGGTTACCGAGGTGAGCACCCGACCAATTTCTTCAGCTCTGGCATCGGCACTAATTAAGTTTTGTAATAGTAGCGGGATCTGCTTACTGACTTGAATAAGATTTTCTATGCTGCCTTGTCGCCCTATCTCGCCGATCAAAAGCAGAGGCTGTGAGCTTTGCGAACGCAATATATCTGTGCTGGTGATAATGCCTACTGCAAGGCTGCCATCAACTACCGGTAAGTGATGAATATTATGCTCACTCATCGCGAGCATGGCCTCAAACACTAATGCATTGGCATGGGTTGTCACCGGGTTGACTGTCATGGCTTGACTCACCAGCGTATTCACATCTAACCCTTCTGCAATAATCCGATTACGTAAATCTCTGTCGGTCAAAATACCGGTTAATTTTTGATTATCGATAACTAACACTGATGACACTCGATGTTCTCGCATCAGTTTGGCAGCATCGATCACACTCGCATGAGCGTCAATGATGATGGGCTTAGATGACATGATGGAAGTAATACGACTAGTTGTGGTTAAGTCTTTGGTGGTAAATTTAGCTTCATTGCGTAAACGTTTAGCAAAAGCGCGGGTAAAAAATTGATCAAATCCTCTATGTTGAGCTCGTAGTTGGCCAAACACAGTTTGCGGTACATGGTAGACTAAACCGTCTTCAAGGATCGCGACTTTATTGACTACCTTCTCACCCGATAATAAGGTGGAAAAACCAAAGCACTCCCCTTCACCTATTCGATCGACCAACACACCTTCGGGATCGCGCACTTCAAAAGCACCGCTACGAACAAGGTATAATTTGGGATTGTCTTTATCGAACTCAACAAATGCTGATGCCTTAGTGTAATACCCAATGGTAATCATTTTAGCGCAGTATTGAATGATCTCTTTGGGGAGAGTATCAAAAGGAGAATGGAGCGCTAAAAACTGTTCGACGGGTTGTAATTCACTGGCATCCATTAATCATTTCCCTATTGTGCATGGGTCAACAGTCTCACTATAGCAAAGCATTTCACTTAACGGCTATAGGACTTAAGACCAACAAAAAGAGCGCCTAAGCGCTCTTTGTAAACTGTGATAATTAAAGCTGATTAGTGATTTTGCGCTTCACCAGACCCTTTAGGGAAACGGATTGACTCCACCATCGCCACTATCTCGTCAGGAATTTTAGCGGTTACTTTACAGACCGCAAAGGCTATCGAAAAGTTAACAATCATTCCGACCATACCAATACCTTCTGGCGAGATACCAAATAACCAGTTTTCGGACGAATTGGCTGCCGGATTAATAAACTTGAAGTAAGCAATATAACTCGCAGTAAATAATAACCCGATCACCATACCCGAAATAGCCCCTTCTTTATTCATGGTTTTGGAGAAAATACCCATGATAATGGCTGGGAATAACGACGCAGCGGCGAGACCAAATGCAATAGCTACTACAGCCGCAACAAAACCTGGTGGGTTTATGCCAAAGTAGCCCGCCATAACAACCCCTAAGGCTGCGGCTATTCGCGCATACATTAACTCTTTCTTATCCGAAATATCCGGCATTAGATTTTTCTTGAGTAAATCGTGCGAAACAGACGTTGAAATCACCAGTAGTAAACCCGCTGATGTTGACAATGCTGCCGCTAAACCACCCGCGGCAACTAATGCGATAACCCATGCAGGAAGATTAGCGATTTCAGGCGTTGCCAGAACCATAATATCTCGGTCAATGGTCATCTCATTTTTTTCACCATTGGTGTAGAAAATGTTGCCATCGTTGTTCTTATCGTCCCACGTGATTAAACCGGTTTTTTCCCAGTTTTTAATCCACTCAGGTGCTGTTTCATAAGGTACACCGGTAGATTCTGGTCCATTAATGGTTTCAATCATATTAACGCGTGAGAATGCCGATAATGCCGGAATAGTAGTATACATAATCGCGATAAACACGAGTGCCCAACCCGCTGAGATACGTGCATCTTTTACTCTAGGAACCGTAAAGAAACGTACAATCACATGCGGCAAGCCTGCTGTACCAAACATCAATGCTCCAGTAATAAAGAACACATCGATCATGGATTTAGAACCTTCAGTATATTGAGAGAAGCCCAGTTCAGCAGACAGTCCATCAAGTTTATCGAGCAAATATACCCCAGTACCATTACCTGCAGCGTCCACTAACTCGGCCCCAAAACCAATCTGCGGAAAAATATGACCTGTCATCATTACCGAGATAAAGATAGCGGGCACCATGAAGGCAAAAATAAGCACACAATATTGCGCTACCTGAGTGTAAGTAATCCCTTTCATGCCGCCAAGTACAGCATAAAAGAATACGACCGCCATCCCGATATACACACCGGTCTCTACCTCTACTTCCAAGAAGCGAGAGAACACTACGCCTACCCCCCGCATCTGACCTGCAATGTAGGTAAAGCAGATGAAAATGGCACAAATAACTGCAACAGTTCGAGCTGTTTGAGAGTAATAACGATCACCGATGAAGTCTGGAACGGTAAATTTACCAAACTTGCGTAAATAAGGTGCCATACACAAGGCTAATAGAACGTAACCCCCCGTCCAGCCCATTAGATATACTGAACCATCATAACCCGTAAAAGACACAATACCGGCCAATGAAATAAACGATGCAGCTGACATCCAGTCCGCTGCGGTTGCCATACCGTTCATAACAGGGTGAACACCACCACCTGCAACATAAAACTCTTTGGTTGAACCCGCTCGGGACATAATAGCTATCCCGATGTACAGCGTAAAAGTCGCGCCGACAATAATATATGTTAGTGTTTGAACATCCATTTTTAGTGCCCCTTAGTCTTCGTGAACATTGTATTTTTTGTCTAACGCATTAGCTTTCGCTACGTAAACAAAAATCAGCGCCACGAATACATACATTGCACCCTGCTGCGCAAACCAGAAACCCAGTTTGAATCCCATGAAGGTAATTTCGTTAAGTACATCTACTAATATGATACCGCAGCCAAATGATACTGCAGCCCAGATGGCAAGCAAGCTAAGTACCAAGCGTAAATTCTCACGCCAGTAACCCGCTGCCTTTTCGTTATTTTCAAAACTCATTGCGACTCCCCTATGTTATTTTTTGTAAAGCCATTGTTAATTTAGCAACTTAGGGGGGGTCTACAATCAAGACCTTAGTCGTATCTCACGAACAAGCTACTGTTGCAAGCTATTAAATCACTTACTAATCAGAGTTATACAGTAAAAAAACAAATAAAAGCCTCGATTGCCCATTCCATCGAGTTAGACCAAGGTCGAACAAAATTACCGCACAAAGAGACTTAAATGACGATCAATTAAAACAAAACGAGGCATTTACTAATAAAAAAGTCATCGTTTTCGTTGAAATATATTCGATTTCTTGAGATAAGTACTCGTATATCAACGAATCTTTTGATAATAAGAATAATAAGGATATTTTTTTGACGTTACCACGCATTAACCAACAGCACCTTTTATTCGCGATTATCTTGGGAGTAGTCGGACTGCTGATCAATTGTTTCCCAATTCAATTTTTTGCCAATGTGCAATTTGTACTAGGTAATACGATGACAGTCATTGCTGCCGTTTTATTAGGACCTTGGTACGCATTTGTAACAGCAATGATGGCATCAACAGGATTAATGCTGGTATGGGATAGTCCCCATGTGTATTTATTTTTTGGATTAGAAGCACTATTTTTAGGCTATGCGAGACGCCGTGATATCTATGCTTTATATGCCGACGCCGCTTATTGGTTATTAATTGGCGCACCAATGGTGTATTTATATGCGGTTTTGTTGATGGATATTCCACCATCTCACTTAGGCTTTATCATTTCAAAGCAAGGGATCAACGGACTCATTTATACCAGTCTTGCATCACTGCTGATTTTAGCTATTCCAAAGCTATGGTTTTTAAAAGATAAAGTAAAAGACCGCCATCGCAGACAATTAAGCGCGCAACTGACCTATTTTTTCACGTTGATGGTCACGTTAACATTACTGTTTTCGGCGTTAATCTTTAATTTTTATTCTTTAGAGCGTCAACAAGTCATGTTAAAACAAAATATGACAGAAGCGGTTGTGCATATCTCTACCGCGGCACAGAATCATATCGAAAACCATAAGGCCGTGATCCAAAATACCGCCAATCAATTAAATTTAATGGCCGATACGCCTGAGCAATGGCAAGCTATTTTATCGAGTTTGCATCAAAGCTACCCAAGCTTTATTAGCATGCTAATTGCCGATCCTGCCGCTAACATTGTCAACGCTAGCCCATTGTCAAGACTGCTCTCAATCCAAAAACAACAACAAAGCATCAATATTAAAGACCGCGAATATTTTATTGAATCGTTTTACAATCACCGCTTTTTTGTATCATCCGCCTTTCTGGGTCGCGGCTTTGGCAATGATGCCATTATTGCCATGAGTGCACCGTTTTATCTCGATGAGCAACACACAAAAATAGCAGGGATTATAGAAGGCTCGCTTGATTTGAGCCACTTTTCATATATTGATCAAGTCAATAAATACAGCACTGATGAATCTGTAGTGATGGTTGATGAGCAAAATCAAATTATTTACGCTTCAGAAAAGCTTGCTTTTAAACCACTATCACAATTTAATTTTGTCATAAACAAAGGTGTGTATCGCGCCAACCTTGACCTTATCAATATTCACAATACGACCTCAATTGTGCCTGAGTATATTTATACTCACCATGAATTGAATAATGGTTGGACTGTTTATATTTTAAAAGAGTTCTCACCATTACTAAAGTTGGCCGAAGAACAAATGTTTAGTAGTTTTATTCTGTTGCTGATTTCATTAGTGTGTACGTTTTATATATCAACAAAGCTGAGTACGTTATTGACCGTGCCATTAGAAGCAGTAGCCAATCAATTTAGTCAGCCCGATACAGGAAAAGCATCAACTATTGACGAAAATTCACCTAAAGAAGTGTTCAGCTTGTATCAACGCTTAGTGACCAGTAAACAACAACTGGTTGCTCATCAATTGGAGTTAGAACAGACCGTTGCTAACCGTACTGCAGAATTAGAAAAAGCCAACATAAAGCTAACTGAACTGGTTGATCGTGATCCTTTAACAGGCTTATATAATCGCCGTTATGCTGAACGTAAATTTGGTGAGCTATTGGATTTTTGTTTACGCAGTGAACAAGCTATTACCGTTGTCTTGCTTGACTTGGATTTATTCAAAAGAGTTAATGATAACTATGGGCATTTGGCTGGAGATGAGTGCTTACGAAACGTATCTCAATTAATGCAGACATATTTTAAACGTGACATTGATATTGTGGCCCGCTATGGCGGAGAAGAATTTCTACTGATTTTGCCTTTGTCCAACGCCTTACATATTGAACAACATCTCAATGGCTTTAGAGAAGCATTGTCACAATTAAATATCACCTCACCCGAAGATAAACAATCATTCAAAGTGACAGTTAGTATTGGCGCGATTACAGCAAATGCGGACTATAACGTGCAACTCGATAAGTGGATTAAAGTTGCAGATGATAATCTCTATCAAGCAAAACAGCAGGGACGAAACCGGACAATAATTAATATCATTTCTGACTAAACTTTAGCGGTTTATTATCCAATGATGACTCAGATTGATGTCCTTGAGTAAACGCATCAATTCGAGTCATCATATAAGGATAAAATGGATTCCATTTCTGACGTAACATGTCGTCGGCTGTCATACTAAAAATGCCCCGTTCACCTTGATAAATTGCTCTGCCTATTTGGATTTTATCAGGATTATTGCCAGATTGAGGCCCA
Source organism: Shewanella sp. CAL98-MNA-CIBAN-0140 (assembly GCF_040309905.1). Lineage (NCBI taxonomy): Bacteria > Pseudomonadati > Pseudomonadota > Gammaproteobacteria > Alteromonadales > Shewanellaceae > Shewanella > Shewanella sp. CAL98-MNA-CIBAN-0140. The sequence goes on along the minus strand of NZ_JBEOPI010000006.1, from coordinate 138,382 downwards.
TAAAGCGTATCTTCAATCGGAAAGTTTAACGCCACATGAGATAATGAAAACACATCTTTAGGCCAAGTTAAATTTAACGCTAATACATCATTAGTTATCGATTTATCGGCTAACTCCCTTACCTGAACATGATGATCACGTTGCGGGTCATTTTCAAGCAAACTTAGGCGATAGGGTAACGGCTTAGACAGCCAAAAAGGGGCAAAAGATGCCAGTGGGTCTTGGAAAAGTAATTGGTTGTTGCTCCGAGTACGGTTGACGTCAAATAACACCAATTGATGGTTTTTGTTTGCCGGTAACCTTTGATATAACAAATCAACCACAGCAAGCGAAGATACCGTATCATCGACAACTGACTGAAACGTTAACATCGCCGGAATAGCATCTAACTGCTGCACCGATAATGACTCTAATAAGGTCTGATTACGCTGGGTTAACTGATACACAACATCACCAGCATTAACGGCAAACGATTGATATTTGAACGGATCATATTCTGTTTGAATGCTGTTCCAATACAGTTTATCTTGCCCAAGTAATTTCCCCAGTTTTGCTTGCCAGTAAGCACCTGCAGCAATAGGTGTAAGACCAATTGCTGGCGATAACATGATCATGCCATCAAAGCTCGTAGACTTATCCAAGCTGATATTCTCAAGTTCATGGTTTAACGCCAATGCAGCCCCAGTTGAAAAACCCACCACATAAATGGGTTTACCCGGCAGTTGTGTAGATAAGTGTGCCACGGCAAGTGACACCGCCCCAGCAAGATCAGGCCAGGTAATGTCGGTTAACCCAGACGGAATGGTACCGTGGCCGGGCAAACGCAATCCTAAAACATATGCCTGTTGCTTATAATGCTGTGCTAAATGCGACATCATATAGGGTGAATCAGACATGCCATGTAACAATAATAGGCCAAACTCTGCTTGTGGGTTTTTCCATTCAAATGAGCGATTCCAATTTTGCTGCCATAACCTAGGATCAGACAGACTATGGCGCTCATAACGATTAATAGGAGACGCTATTTCAGGCTGATACTGACGATAAACTTGCTGTTCTACTTCAGCAAATAGTTTATCTTCTAATAGTAAATATTGATTAAAATCAGTTAAGCCTGACTGCTGATGATATTCAGAGGTTAGGTGTGTAGTGTGCCACAATGATAAATTAGGCCGAGCATTAAGCATCCAAACGGCTGCGATAATTAACGCTAAAGCAATCCCCAAAGCAGCATAAAATGCGGCAAACAAAAAATGTTTAGTCGACCCAATTACAATAGCGCGCATAGTAAACCTTATTGAAAATAAATATCAAATGAACAACAATATAGCTTAACATTTACCGTCAAACCGCCAAACAATAGCCATCCTTAACTATAGTGGAAATGATATGTCATCAGCTTTATTTAGCCATATATGGGGGCCCATGAATCCCGATATCATTTTTTATTTACCTACGCCTCCAGCCTTACCGGAACATTGGCAAGCCACTCACGTTGATGCAGTAACACAACTCGTCGCATTGAATGGAAATCACTGGCGAAAAATTGTCACCATTATGGCTAAAATTTGCTGTTTAGAGCACGATATCAATGCTAACAAAGGGGCTTGTTGGAAGTTGATCCGCGACAATCTGTTTAGTGAATCTGCTGAACGGCATCAACCAAAAACCGACAAGAACATCAACAGTGACATTAAAACATCACGCTTACGTTGCCAATTACGTATTGTTAAAGCAGATGTTCATTATAGCGACGACTTAAAGCTGCCTTCTGTATGTTGGCATATTATATGTGGTAAAGAAGCCCAGCTACGAATGGGGATAACGGATCCTCGGCAATATTCATCACTGGATGACCAGCAAAAAATACAGCGCCAGCCCCCAGTGTTAATGACACCATATTTAGATTATCGACAATATTCTAATGCGCTCATTGAACTGACACGACAACACATCGCCGCTACAAAACATTAGCGATTAGTCGTAAATAGTCGCAATAGGCTCACGCTTATGTTGGGTACGTTTATAGATACTAACGAGTTTATCTTCAACTGATTGGGCAACGTCTTTACCTTCTAAGAAGTCATCAATTTGATCATAAGTCAGTCCTAAAGCGGCTTCATCCTCAAGTTGAGGTTTATTGTCTTCTAGATCAGCCGTAGCGGCTTTGTTAACTAATAGATCAGGTGCACCCAAATAAGCCGCTAACTGGCGTACCTGACGTTTATTTAGCCCAAACAACGGGGCTAAATCGCACGCGCCATCTCCCCACTTAGTATAAAAACCGGTAATATTTTCAGCACTGTGATCGGTGCCAACAACTAAACCACCTACTAACCCTGCAATATCATACTGGACTATCATGCGCATTCTAGCTTTGACATTACCTTTAAGAAAATCAATTTTGGCAGCATCTGTTGATGCTAAACCCGCCGCGGTGAGACCGGCTAGTGTGGCATTATGGATGCCAACAACCCCATCATGGACATTCACTGTCACCAGTTGTGAAGGCTGAATAAACTGACAGGCTTGTTGGGCTTCAGCTTCATCTTTTTGCACATGGTAAGGCAAGCGAACGCCAATGAACTGGTACTCGTCACTGACCTTTTCTTGATTAAGGCTATCCACTGCCAGCTGGCACAAACGCCCTGCAAGGGATGAGTCAACACCGCCGCTAATACCCAAAACTAAAGTACGACTGTTAGCTTCTATTAATTTTGCCTTGATAAAAGCAATTCTACGCTGGGTCTCAAACTCTGGCTCAATAGCCTTAAGTACATGCATCTCTTTTAAGATTTGTCCTTTCACGTGGCGCTCCTAATTGCTTATTAATAAACTAGATGTCGATATCTATTCTATAAAAATTAACACAAAAAAAAACGATAATGATGCATCATTATCGTTTTTTTTATCGACGACAGATCATCGTTCCCAATAAGACTCTTCTAGACTGTCTTCTCGCTCAGGCAAACCATGGGACAAACGTGGACTATGCTGAGCTAACACCTCGTATGCAACACGATTAGCGTATTTACACACTTGTGAAAATGATGAATAACATATGCCGTCTCGTTTATGTTTACTCGAGCCAGGTATATTGGTTTTATGGAAAGTATTGGCTGATAAATCATGAAGCAGCGCAGACAACGCACCATCGCCAGCACCATTGGTATTGCGAATTAATTCCGGCCCACCCATATAAGGTGCAATATGTGCGTATACTTTTATCGGCGTGTCACAATCTGCTTGTAATTTCGGTCGCGAAAACTCATAACGATTGAACTCGGGAATGGCTCCAGGTAATAAGGTATGACTGGTTTCGCGTTTTTCATTATCCTCAGTATAACCTGCGGTATAAAGTCCTATCTCCCCCGCCGTGGTTAACACCATGTCACACCATTCAAGAGCGGCTTCGCTGGCAAGTAATGGGTCTTTAAAACCGGTTAACGCTTCGCCTTCGTCTTCATTCATGGCTAAAATAGTGACATGTTCATTAATAAAATTTTGCCACCACTTTGGCTCTTCTTGAATTAAAAACCGCGTGCCTAAGGTTAACACGACTGGCACATCTGCCTCTTTGGCGTAATTAATCGCCGTCATTGCGGCATCAGTAATACCGTCACCGTCACTGGCACGCATTAAATATGCCGTGATGACTAATGCTGAACTGCCCTGCACCACCTCTTTATCGATATACTCTGGTGTTAGCTTATCCATGCATCCTTTACTAATCGCAAACGTGCGCTCACCACTGTCGGAAATCAGCGTAAAACAACGACCAATAGGACCGTCGACAGGTTGTAAGAAGTTGAGGTCGACCTTTGATGAGGTATGACATAAATAGCGATAAGCGTAGCTACCTACCATAATATGTTGGCTCATAACCCCAAAAAGCACTGAGCGGTCATCGGCTAAAATAGAATAATTGTGTACTGTGTTACCAATGGTGCCACCAGCAAACTCATCACTGATGATCTCATTGGACTTAAGTTCATTATACAAATGATGGGCTTGCTCATCGTTAATGAGCGTTGAGTTGCCTTTAGGTAAACCGTAACGCTGAAGTAATTCATCATCAACTTTGGCTTCGATATCCACCAGCGTCTGGTCAATCCCACAAATATAAGTAGAAAAAGGTTGAGGCTGCTGCGTAAGTTGAGCTAATAAAGGATCACGACTGTTTACAGGGAAATAGTGCTTGGACTTACGTTGACCAGGGAACTTCATATTGGACTCTCATAGCTTGGCATCCATGCAAGTGTGAAATTAATGATTACTGACACCCATTGAATTTTTAATGAGTTGTCATCCGCGAAAATGGCGGCAAATTTTATCATAGGTAAGCGTTAATTCTATATCACTTTTATCATTTTCACGGCCTAAATAACCTTAACTCGGGATAAGAGATGGATAGAGAGCTAAAATGCACAGTGTTTTGAGCGATTTTATTTAAAACGTGCCTTTTTTTACTAGCAAGGGCAATCTGCGCGTCAATAGCAGGCCTATTGTAAGTCAATGCAGCGTCGGTATTGCCAGGACAAAGAGCTGTTTGATAACCGTTTCCCACCCCGTTCAGAGGTAAACAGAAAGACGTAGATGTCCAATATCTGTCTATCATTACGTTTTCGAGTAATTAGCTTGTCCATTAAGCAATAAAAAAGCCTGCAATGCAGGCTTTTTATTGAGGCGTTAATTAGCGATTATTTTAGAATATTGGCCAATTGCTCACTAACTTTAGCAACAGATTGAGTACCGTCAAACTTGTTGTACTGAGTTTTACCTTCTGCTGCCACTTTGCCATAGTAATCGACTAATGGTTTAGTTTGCTCATGGTAAATACCTAAGCGTTTGCGTACGGTGCTTTCTTCATCATCTGGACGGATAGATAAATCTTCGCCAGTGACATCATCTTTACCTGCCACTTTAGGTGGATTGAATACCATGTGGTAAACGCGACCAGAACCAGAATGGACACGACGTCCGCTCATACGCTTAACGATTTCTTCGTCTGGCACATCAATCTCAATCACATGATCGATTTCAATTCCGTTTTCAGCCATTGCATCGGCTTGTGGGATCGTACGAGGAAAACCGTCTAATAAAAAACCTTTTTCACAGTCATCTTGGGTAATACGCTCTTTCACTAAACCAATGATAAGATCGTCAGAAACTAATTGACCTGCATCCATTACTTTCTTAGCTTCTAAACCTAATGCCGTGCCAGCTTTTACTGCTGCACGCAACATATCACCGGTTGAGATTTGTGGGATACCGTACTGCTCCATAATGAACTGAGCTTGGGTACCTTTACCAGCACCTGGGGCACCCAATAAAATAATGCGCATCTCAAAAGTCCTCTTTTAAGTTTGTGTTCTTTTTAGGGCGGCGATTTTCGCACATTTACCACACTATTAATAGCGCTTTTGTTATAACATTAGACCTAAATCTAATAAGGATTGTAACAAAATGGCTGCAATTGTTTAATACAATAAAGTATACAATTTACGCCGATATAAATTGGCTAACGCATTGCCTTGGCCAATCGCAGTTAAAATGTCCATGAAGACTTGTTTAACGTTACCCTCTGCAGCGCTCATGTCTTTTTGTAAAATAGCGAACAATAATTCGAGTGCTTCTTCATTACGATGGGCAACATTTAATGCTTTGGCTAAGATTAACACCGCATCAATATTGTCAGGTTGGTCGGCAACATTCTGTTGCAGTTGACGAATTTCAGGCGTATCTGCCGCATCTTCCGCTAACGCTAATTTGGCGACTAAATTGTGATAGTAACTATCTTGATCAGCTAAACCTATACGGGCTAGCAACACTTTTGCTTCCGCTAATAAACCTTGCTGTAACGCCACATCTATCATCACCAATGCAACTTCAGCTGGCTGATGCGCATCGTTATAAATGATTGTTAATTGGTCTGCTATTTTGCCCAAGTCTTGCGACGATAACTCGCCTTGGGCTAATTTTTGCTTAACCTCATCAAACGCTTGTATCCACATCGGCGGTAAATGTTTGTCGAGTATGTCGCAAATTTGTTGTTGGCTTTGTTGCCCAGCAAAACCATCAATCGGTCTGCCTTTATCTAAAATTAATGTGGTCGGTACATCTTGAATTTGGAAATAGTTAGCAATTTCTAACTCTGTTTCACAATCCACTTTGGCTAAAATAAATCGTCCAGCTTGTGCCGTTACCAGTTGTTCCAGCGTTTGTAACATCTGTACACTTTCGGGCTGTTGTTGAGTCCAAAATGCCAATACCACCATTTTTTGCATTGAGGTATCAACAACTTGCTGAATATTATCTTTAGTAAGATCGATGAGGTAGTCCATATTGCCTCCGCGGTATGACAAAAACAAAAGCGGACTTATTGTCCGCTTTTACTGCTTAAATCGAAGTTATTTTACACTCGCCAATAACATTTGATTGGTCAGTTTAATAAACGCTGATGGATCGGCCAGACTGCCTTTTTCTGATAACAACGCTTGTTGTAATAACAAGTTAGCCCAATCAGCAAACAGTTTTTCGTCAGCTTCGTTACTAAGATGTTCAACCAAAGGATGGGTTGGATTAATCTCAAATGTTGGCTTAGAATCTGGCACTGGCTGACCTGCAGCTTGCATCAGTTTAATCATCTGAGTCGACATTTCACCTTCACCGGCTACCACACATGCTGGCGTGTCAGTTAGGCGTGATGTAACACGAACTGCCGATACGCGGTCAGCAAGTGCAGCTTTAACTCGTTCAACAAGTGCTTTTGATTCTTCAGCAACTTTGTCATGAGCTTCTTTATCGGCCGCATCTTCAAGCTCGCCTAATTCTAAATCACCTTGGGTGACAGAATGTAACTTCTTCTCTTTGAATTCAGTTAGGTGGTTCACTAACCATTCATCGATACGCTCTGACATTAATAATACTTCAATGCCTTTTTTGCGCAGTAATTCAAGATGAGGACTATTTGCTGCGGCTTCATGGCTGTCGGCAACAATATAGTAAATCTTGTCTTGGCCTTCCTTCATGCGCTCAATATAAGCAGCTAATGACACCGTTGTGGCGGCCGAATTGTCATCAGTAGAAGCAAAACGCAATAGTCCTGCAATGCGCTCTTTGTTAGCAAAGTCTTCTGCTGGGCCTTCTTTTAATACTTGACCAAACTCAGCCCAAAAAGACTGGTATTGTTCAGGCTCATCTTTAGCCAGTTTTTCAAGCATACCTAACACACGTTTGGTGATCCCCACGCGCATTGCTGTAGTTACTTGATTATCTTGTAAAATTTCTCGAGATACGTTTAGCGGCAAGTCATTTGAATCGATTAACCCGCGAACGAAACGTAAGTAAGAAGGCAAAAACTGCTCGGCTTCATCCATAATAAACACACGCTGAACAAACAGCTTCAAGCCATGTTTATGGTCACGATTCCACATATCCCACGGCGCTTTGGCTGGGATATACAACAAGCTGGTGTATTCTTGTTTGCCTTCGACACGATTGTGAGACCATTTTAATGCCTCGCTGTAATCGTGAGAAATATGTTTATAAAATTCTTGGTATTCTTCTTCTGTGATATCTGACTTATTACGAGTCCAAAGCGCGGTGGCTTTGTTCATCACTTTCCACTCACCTTCGGTTGCCGCTACTTTCTCGCCATCAGGGCCATCAGACTCTGGTGTACCTTCATTCCACATTTGTACCGGAACAGAGATATGATCAGAATACTTAGTGATAATTGATCGTAGACGATAATCGTCAGCAAACTCGGTTTCTTCATCACGTAAATGCAGGACAATTTCAGTACCACGTTCATTTTTAGTAATACTGTCTACACTAAATGAACCTTCACCTTCTGACTCCCACAATACGCCTTCATTAGCCGCATGACCGGCAGCACGAGTTCGCACAGTGACTTTTTTGGACACGATGAAAGCAGAATAGAAGCCCACACCAAACTGACCAATTAATTGTGTGTCTTTTGACGCTTCGCCAGAAAGGTTACTGAAAAACTCTTTAGTGCCCGATTTGGCGATAGTGCCTAAGTGTTCAATGACGCTATCACGGGTCATACCAATACCATTATCAGTAATGGTTACTGTGCCTTTTTCTTTATTGGCACTAACACGGACGCGTAAATCACCGTTACCTTCATATAAGGCATCATCGGTTAAGGCTAAATAGCGGAGTTTATCTGCTGCATCGGCCGCATTTGAGACTAGCTCACGTAAGAAAATCTCTTTATTTGAATACAGAGAGTGGATCATCAATTGCAGAAGTTGTTTTACTTCGGTTTGAAAGCCATGAGTTTCTTGTTGTGACATGAATATTTCCCTTGGTGTTACGTTGAAACAATCACGAGTCGATTAATCTACTCGCCTTAAAAATCGGTGTTAACCAAGAGATGGGGGAACGTTACAATATTTTCAAGGGGCAACACCGCCTTGTTGAATAATAAATCATCCGTTAGGCTCAAATCAGGCCAATATGGCGAATAATGTCCGCCCCTATTACCCCATTAATCACCCTTGATAGATGAAATAATGCCAGCAAACCTGATTAATGATCCGCTGGCACAGTGGTATTCAATGAGTAAGCCGCTTTTTTACAGCGGAATACGACCATTAAATGACAAGGCTAAGGTGGTGCTATCAACATATTCAAGCTCTCCACCGACAGGAACACCATGAGCGATACGGCTAATCACCACATTGTGTCTCCTAGCCATATCCGCAATAAAGTGTGCGGTAGCATCCCCCTCAACGGTAGGGTTTGTGGCAAGAATAAGCTCGCTCACCTCATCAGAGATCAAATGGCGCTCAAGTAAGGCCAGACCCAGTTCTTCAGGACCAACACCGTCTAATGGCGACAAGTGCCCTAACAATACAAAATAGCGACCATTGAAATGTCCACCCGCCTCAATGGCAAGCACATCGGCAGGGGTTTCGACCACGCAGATAATCCCTGCATTAATACGCCGATGGCTACTGCATATGGGGCATAAATCTTGTTCGGTAAATGTACGGCAACTTTGACAGTGGCCGACTTCAGACATGGCTTTTTGTAACGAATCGGCAAGCTTAAGGCCCACTTTACGTTCACGCTCAAGCAATTGAAACGCCATACGCTGTGCCGACTTAGGTCCGACGCCTGGCAAAGCGCGTAAAGATTGAATTAATTCATCGACCAAAGGACTAAATTTCATAAAATTGCCAATACCTTAATAACTAAACTCATTGTGATGTTATTGGTGAAACCCTTTTTGTGATCAGCCAAGCCAATCTGCGATAGCACCAATGCAGTGCGATTATTATCTGTGCTGCGCTCGAATGCAAAGATTAATGCTTTTTAGAATAAATAAAGCCAACAATCGAGCCATTACAAAGTGTTTTTATTTAATGCTTTAACCAAATGCCCAGAGTCATCGTTACATCGAAGATATGTAAAGAGCTCAATTAATACTTCTTCTACTAGGCTTGTTAATAATGATGAACACCGAAGCGGGTTCAAACAACCTCTGTTTATACTGCAGTAAAAATCTAAGTAACCGACCGAATTACAACAATATTCATTCATTTCATTAACGGGCTCACATAATCAGAAAAGAAGTTAATCTATTTTTGAGAGCTATCACTTTTCTGTTTAAACCATCTGATATTCTATCATCGTATCCCCGATATGTTCTGTGGTTCCAAGGACGATATTCACGACGATATTGAAAACATCTCAAGGTGAAGCGTTTTCAAATTGAAGTGACTCCAGAGTAAGGACTCAAAATGTACGATATTTTACCCGTATTAGGTAGCGGATTGGTTATTTGCGGAGCGCTATTATTGGCAATGGCCATCGGACCCGTATGGACGCTATTTCGCCAGCTACCAATAGGTGGATTACGCTATAGTTGGGGTTTTCTGATTCTGCTGATCCTGTTTTTTATCGCAGGTTATGTCGTATACGCAAAATTTAGCTTAGTTAAAGCTTATCAACCACTCGATCTCGTCGTGCCGATTATATTTTTTTGCGGAGCTATTTTTGTATTTGTTGTTTGTAGCCTGTCCCTCAAAACGACCAGCGACATCATGCAGTTGTATGCCCTCAAGCAGGAAAACATCACCGACTCACTAATGGGGATCTTCAACCGTCGTTACTTAGACCGTCGCCTTAAAGAGGAGACACAAAGGGCCCAAAGTTACTCTAAGCCTCTGTCTATCTTTATGATTGATATCGATCATTTCAAAATCATTAATGATAACTATGGTCATCAGATTGGAGACTTAGTACTGAAAAATATCGCCCAAAATATCAAAGAGTCATTAAGAGAGTCGGATGTACTTGCCCGATATGGCGGTGAAGAGTTTGTGGTCATTCTTCCTCGAACTCAAATTTCTACATCCTATAAACTGGCTGAACGACTCAGGCAGGTTGTGGAGAACACTCAGTTGCCACTGCCTGAAGAGCCTGGCATAGATATGCTTTCAATTGGGGTTACTGTGAGTGTTGGTGTCGCAGGACTAACGTCTGAGTGTAAAGACTACCTGTGTCTGATTAAAAATGCAGACAGAGCACTCTATCAGGCAAAACAAAATGGCCGCAACCAAGTGGTAATGGGGTGAAAATAGAAGCAAAGCAGCAATAAACGATACCCTAAACTATGACCTAAACTATGCCCTGTTGCCGATAAAACCCTATCGTGAGGTCTAATGATAGCGCTCAACTAAAAACAGACACTTTTTAAGCTAGTTTACTTTCAAAAATTGATTGGTGATATATAACCTAAAATGAACGACTTGGTTCACTGATGTAATAACTGACATAAACCCAAGTCGCACATTGCACTAGTTTTTTTGGCTAGCGTTAATATTGATACATGCATTCTGAGGTTAACGTTCTAAAGACGCGCTTGGTCAGTTAATTAACGCTCAACATTCTAACCGTTTGCTTTTTGATTCATGTGTATTCGGCTTTTTTAATAACCTTATCCTCGAAATAGTTTTCAGCAATGCATCATGACACTGGGGGTGACTATCAAGTACAAGGTTATGTCATTATTGAATAATAAGCCCTGGCGAATGCAGTTTATGGCTAACAATAAAAATACGCAGATTAAATCGGCATTTCAATTTCGTCTGGCAAGTGGTTGATTGTATATTACTAGCATTAACATACTATTTTATTTATTATTTTAATCTTTTAACCTTTTTATATTTTTAGGGTTATTTTATGTCATAAAAATTAATCCTAAAATTTCCAATATAGTTCCTAAATAGTTCCTAACTAACTTTGTCTATAGAGTGCATCGAAATTTTCTAATAAAAAATCGTAGTTTATAACCAAGCATACAGATTCAAAATCCGAACTTAAATGAACAGAAAACCAATGTTAAATAGCGGCCAGAATTGACGTCATAAAATGCAGCTGTGTTAACGACGAGTCATGCTTTAAAACAGTCTACATTTAAGCGTTAACATTATTTCACCTAAAAAAAGTTGATACCAAAACAGACGTTATAAGATTTTAGTATAAGGACTGTTCATTTAGCTTATAAGAAGTAAGCGTCATTAAATACTAATGTCATCGGCCTAATTCAACGTGACTAAAAATATCGCCACGCTAATGCTAAGGACGGAAATATTCTAAGCAATAGGAATAAGTTCATCTATACTTCAACACGAGCTTTAGTGTTTTTCATTCTAAAATTCATTAAAGGTCTTAATTATCATACTGCTAATATTAATATCAGACTAATGAGAGACGTTAATTCCACTTCTTGAAAAATGGAGAGCCTCAACCTTCATGGAAATATAGCAACAGTCATGATAGATGGGTTAACAAATAACAAAGGAGATACAATAATGAAAAAACTATTCATTGCGCTAATTGGATTGTTAGTTATCACTGGCACATTTATTCAAACAGCGATGGCGACCGAGCAAGAGGTCAAAAAGACTATCATGGACGATAATGCTTATGTAAAAAAGAATCTCAAGGGGCTTGAAGGCACCTATTCGAACGAAGGCGCTATAGAGTTCTGGTCTAGTGGCGGACTGATCCAAACAATCAAAGCCGATGGACGGCTAGAAGAATATGACGCGTTCAATATCGATGTTAAACATATTCAAGTTACCATTTTGGTACCAGATAAGATTGCACTGGCCCATTATTATTCGGAGGGTTCTATGACTCCGAAAGGAAGTCCTGCTGTGGCAAATTATAGAACCCGAGTTAGCCAAGTATATACTAAGGAGGCTGGGGAATGGAAAGTACGGTCGTCACATTGGTCACCCATTATTGGTGGCTCTGGTACGAGTCAGACCGCACTAGTTGAATAAACCAACCTTTTTAAAAAATACGAAACCCCAAAGTTTTCTTATAAACAATAAAAGAACCGTGATGGGATCCTTAATAAAGGACAGCAGGTATTCCATTACGTACTTCAGCATAATAGTCAGTTTATTATTAAATTATTGACGTTAAATAACTTTGGACATGATTTCTTGGTCGCATAAATCATGCTCAACGGCTAAGAATGTTATAGTTCGTTGCTGGAAAAAACCTGTAAAATTTGCATCAATATTGCATCAAGAATTGGGTATGACTAGCTACATTTCTGTAGCAACTGTCCTGAACAACACCGTTATTCAGACCATGTTATTACACCAAACGAAAAAAGGGGATGTATCAACTACATCCCCATATGGCAAATTTACTACGCTTTATTTGGATTAATGAGGTATTTTTCACCGGTTTTCTTGGCGGTGTACTGCAAAATAATCGCCGGAGTCATGGCTTGTTCAAAACTTAATTCATCAGTAAATGCACTGGCAAAGGTGGTTTTGATTTCATTGGCCACTTGTTTTTGCAGCTGTCCGATTTGCTGAGGTTGCAGCTTACCCAAGAATCTCATTAATAACCACCCTCCTATGCTCCATGTCATCCCGTATGCGCGGTTCAAGATGGTAGGAGAAAAGTCCAGACCACCGTATATATAAACTTGTTTATTATATTCAGAGCCATAGGTATTAAAACCTACTGCGTCTTTACTGCCCGATTGTTCCATGGCGGTAAGTATATCGCTCACTACGTCGCCCCCACCTATGGCATCAAAGGCTAAGGTAGCACCGGTTTCATCTATGGCTTTATATAAGTCAGCCTTGAAAGTGTCACTGGACGAATCACAAATATACTTGGCACCAATCGCCTTGAGTATGTCCACCTGTTGCTGCTTTCTAACAATATTGACTAAAGGGACGTCTTGAGCCAGACAAATTTTATTTAGCATCTGTCCTAAACTCGATGCAGCGGCGGTGTGCACTAATGCAGTATGGCCTTCCATACGCATGGTTTCTACCATACCCAAGGCGGTAAGTGGGTTTACAAAAGAGGAAGCAGCATCATTGGCTGAGATGCCCTCGTTGTGCACAATACAAGCTTGGGCTGGCACACAACAATATTGCGCATAAGCACCACCCGATAAAATGGCTACGGTTTTGCCCATTAACGCTTGTGCTGCTTCACTATTACCTGCAGCCACTACTGTTCCGGCTCCTTCATTACCAATGGGGAGAACCTGATCTAAGCGAGATTTAATACGGGGTAACATGCCAGGATAAAGAGGTGCACTAAGAGTTGATTTATCACCACTGAGCTGTGCAGCGGCTAAATTTGAAGGGCCAAACATAGGCCACATATCGGAAGGGTTAATAGGTGCCGCCTCTATACGCACTATTACTTCATGTGGTTTAGGGGCCGGCACATCAACATCCTTTAAGGACATTTCAAGTTGTCCATCTGAGGAGATAAGGGTAAATAGTTGTTTTGATGTTGTCATTATCGATTGCTCTCTTTCTGGTGTGAAAAGGTAAGTTCAAGTCTAGCCGTATGGTGTAAATATATTTAAATTTTGCTTTAAATATCAAAAAACCGCTATTACATCAATGGTTAAAACGGTACAGACGATTGGTTTTGCAGCATAGTCGTCTTGATGAAGTGTATACTCAGGGTCGATTAATGGCTCATTCACTAACCCCTCTAGGGTATTAGGCCGAAGAGTAAGTCTTACTGAGCTTAATATAAGAAATCGTTCAGATTACGTATAACAGGTTATTGATACCGAGGGGATATATACCAATCCACTTCTTTATCTGAATTGGTATGACTTTTTTCATTAAGATGATATGAATATTACAATGGCTTCATCTAGTAAAAAATTACAACGGCTTCATCTAGTAAATATTTAGATATGAAACGTTATTAGTGAGGGCTTATTAAGCAGCCGCTTTTTGCAAAATGCCGATAAATTCTGGGAAAGACTCTTCAGCTTGAGTATCGACTATTTTTGAAATCGGTTCGTTGCTCATAATGTTCCACCACGCTTGTAGTTTTGGTGTTTTGTCCATAAAGTCTACTTCAAAGATTTTGTTCCCTACCATTACACCTGTCTTAAGACTGTATCGAACGACAAGATCTGTTTGCGTACACTTTTCACCCATCAAATAAGGGCCAAAGGCGGCCATGCTCTCTAGGCATGCAAAGGCCTTTATCAGTATGGGTAACATAACAGCACGGTTTGATTCTGATTTTGGCGCACCCATGAGTAATTCGGGTAAAAACCGTCTTGCGGATAGCTCCACATACAATTCGGCAATGCGCATCAATTCAAAGCCTTTTGCCCTTTGGAATGCATCGCTGGGCAGGATTGGCTTGTCTGGGTAATGATGCTCAATATACTCAAGGATGGCCGCAGTTTCTGATAGAAAACCGTGTTCTGTGCCAATACACGGCACTTTGCCCATAGGGCTTTTTTCCAAATATGAGGGATGGCCTGGATAAGTGCGCTCTTCATTAAAATCAATGCCTTTTAATAACAAGGCATGTTTTATCAAACCGTAATAGTTACTTGCGGGAAAGCCATATAAAGTGAGCATATTGTCATATTCCATAATTAAAGTGTCGATTAGCTTCTCATAAGGAATGTTAGAAATATAGGGTGTTAGTGAAATGGGCCGAGTTGACAATGTCCTAAGCAAAAAAGCCAGTTGGGGTCAGGTTGACATTAAATACCAATGATCACCTTTGGTGGCATAACCTTTACGTTTTTCAAGGCTGTAACAGCATGGATGTTGCACCCGTTATAAGTTGGTTTAGTGCGGATCAGCCATCTGATAATGCCTTTAAACATCAACGCGTAAAGACTTACATGCTTTCAGTTATGGTGAAACGCATCACCTAAAATATAAAAACAAATAAGTTGAGCGAAGACGAGTATTGCTAAGTCGTGAAATAAACCATATACGCGACCTGAGTTAAATACTGTCCCAAAAAATGGCTAGTACTGTTCCTACTTGGCTTGCGGATCAGATGGGGCATAGTGATAGGGAGGACTCAACAATCTATGGCAAATGGATCGCGGGTGAACGACCTGACCATAAAACTAAGAAGGCTAAGAATGAAGACCCAAAATTCCTTTATAATTCCTAATGTAATTCCTAATGTAATTCCTAATGTAATTCCCAAGAAATGATAACAAGGGAACTACACGAGGAAAAGTCAGCATCTTAGCTTCTAGAAAGGCATTTTCATCCCTGGTGGTAATTGCATACCGCCAGTCACTTCGGCCATTTTAGTCTTTTGATTTTCTTCAATGCGACGAGCTGCATCGTTACACGCTGCAGCGATAAGATCTTCTAGCATCTCTTTATCGTCTTCCATCAAGCTTGGATCAATTTCAACTGTACGCACATTGTGGTTACCTGTCATGGTTACTTTAACCAAGCCAGCACCCGCTTCACCTGTCATTTCTGTGCGAGCAATTTCTTCCTGCATTTGAGCCATTTTGTCTTGCATCATTTGGGCTTGTTTCATTAAATTGCCCATACCGCCTTTTCCACCAAACATAGTCGTATCTCTCTCTAATTAAGGTTGTTAGCAAGTCGTCATAGTGACGCTAATCTTACTGAAATAAAATCGATTGGCAATCTAGCAAATACACTTTTGAGATGAAGATATATTCATTTTAAGCTAAATCACCGTATTTGTTCATTTATAAAGCGTTAATTTGTGTAATATCCTGTGCAATTTGTCCTAGCTGTTCCAACGGATATTCAATACTGTCACTGTCTAATTGAGCCGATAAGCGTTGAACCATCCACTGAACGTTATCATCAAGCAAAATAGACTGTTGAGCCTGTGCGATAAGTTCACGATGAAAACGTTTACGTAACTCAAGGGGCGTTTCTCGTTTAGGCACAATCCCAATCTGGATCTGTACTTGAGTCGGTTGCCCAAGGTATTGAGATAACGCGTCTTGCAGTTGATCAATAGCTGTCTGGGCAGACAAATGTTTTTGATCGGGTTTCAACACCAATATCATAGGATTTGACAATGTCGAACACACAGAGTTCACCCCTAATTGCCGAACCCTACCGCCAACAGACACATTAGTCATCACTTTATACCAATGTAAATCAATCTCGTTTCCTTGAATACTGTGTGGCTCAAATTGGGCTTTTACATCTATGGGCGTCGCATCAGTAGGACCTCGAACGACAGACTCTGCGCTAATGTTGAGCGATTGGGCTGTCAATGAGCTCGTTTTATGTGCGTGATTATGTGCGTGAGCAGCTTGCTGATGACTGGCCGTGTCTGTCGGTTGAATAGTGGCTTCAGTGACGGGCTTATTCGCATCATGAACATCTGCAAATGCATTGATTGGTTCACCCTCTTCGGGCGCGACCCAAGGAGCCCTATCATAATCTGCCACTACTGGAGAATTGATTGTTTCGGTAGTCGATAACGCTTCAAAAGCTTTAGGATCAGTTTCAGTCACTGCAGGCGACTCATTGGCGCTGACAACGGATGTCACTGCAGGCTTGTTCACTCTTGAAGTGATTATTTTTGTCGATTCTTTTTTTGCCAGTTCATCTTTATGTTGTAATACCCCGACATCGGCAATAAGTGAATCACGACTGGCTAACACTTCGTCAAGAAAATCGTCTACATTATCCTCAGAATCAGTGAGGTTTGGGCGAGTATTATCAATGACATGATCAGCCGTTTTCGGTTCAGACCTTGAGTCAGTAACATCATTAACATTGTTAGCTTCAGTTGTTCCATTTAAAGCCGAAAAAGCCCCCTCTTCGTCATGATCAAATGGTTGATATTCCATTGACATGTCATCAGACACGTCATAATCCATAAAAGCATACGCATTGAGCGGAATATCGTCCGCATTACCACTCAATTGACTATTTTCTACAACATTGGTGTCTGCAGTACTCTGCGCTAATTGATGTTTTTCAACCACCTCTTCAGACGCAGCAGTATCCCTTTTCAGCGGTGCCGTTGTGATTTGAGTCGTCGTTTCAGCATCAGCACGAATATCGGCATTGTCTGATGCCGCAGTATGAATAATGTCGGCAGCAGTCTTATCAGCTGTCATATGGCTAACGTCACGATTAACGTCGTGGTTGATAACATTACCAATCGGCATATCGCTTTTGGGTGGCAATGGATCAAACCCCAAACTTTGCGCTTGGTCCAACAGCAAGGCTTGCTCAGCCACCAGTGCAGATGCGACTGGCTCATCGTCGATAGCATCAGCAACGTCGACCTCAGCCTCTGTGGTCGCTGCAGTTTCAGCCTGAATAGATAATACTGTTGTCGGTAAAACAATGTCTGTTTGCGGCTGAAGATCAGACTTTGGGCCTGTTTCAATGACCTCTTGCGTTGGAGATGATGAACCGTCAATAACGCTTAAATCAACGTTAGCAGGCGTCGTTGTTAGCCAGCGTTTTACTTGTTTTTCGGGGGTAAACGCGACTGCGCGAAGTAACGCCATTTCCAAGCCCGATTTAGGATCGGGTGCAAAGGCTAAATCTTTACGACCGTTAAGCAACATTTGGTAATAAAGCTGTACTTGTTCAGGCGCTAATTGCTGTGAGAATGCTAGAATTTGCTCACTAAACAGCGATTGTTGCGCTGCAGCGGGGGCAAACTGAGTTAAGGTGATTTGATGCAATAACTCTAATAAACTGCGCAATACTTCTTCAGCATCGGCACCGAATGCCAACACTTTTGCTACCGTTTGCATTAATGGCCCAACATCGGCATCACACAAGGCTTTTAATAAGGCCAGCACATGTTGTTCATCAATACTGCCCAGCATGGTTTGCACTTGTGTCAGCATCACTTGGCCACTGCCAAACGCTATCGCTTGATCAGTTAAACTGAGCGCATCACGCATACTGCCATTGGCCGCTTTGGCTAATAAGCTCAGCGCTTGTGGCTCAAAAGGCAATTGTTCTTGGGTGATCACATACTCGAGTTGCTTGCAAATTTCGTCTTGCGACAAACTTTTTAGATTAAACTGTAAGCAACGAGATAATACAGTAACAGGCAGTTTATGCGGATCGGTAGTCGCTAACAAAAACTTAACGTGCTCAGGAGGCTCTTCTAACGTCTTTAGCAATGCATTAAAACTGCTACGCGACAACATGTGGACTTCATCGATTAAGTACACTTTAAAACGCCCACGAGAAGGACGGTATTGTACATTATCAAGGAGTTCACGAGTATCATCGACTTTAGTACGCGATGCCGCATCGACTTCAATTAAATCAACAAATCGACCTTGAGCAATTTCAATGCAGCTAGAACATTCACCACAAGGATTAGCCGTTACGCCGGTTTCACAGTTGAGACCTTTAGCAAATAAACGCGCCAAACTGGTTTTACCCACACCGCGTGTTCCAGTAAAGAGGTAAGCGTGATGTAAACGTTGCTGGCTCAATGCATTAGTTAATGCCATTAATACATGGGATTGACCAACCATTTGTTCAAATTTAGCTGGACGCCATTTGCGGGCGAGTACTTGGTAAGACATGAAATTCCCCACACAGAGCTATCGGGACTCAATCCCTTTAAAGGGATTAACAATAACATGCCAAGGGCTGGCATGCTATTATTGAGCAAGTATTTGATAGAGCATAATGCAGTTAACTGCCTAATAAAAAAGCAGTTTATATTGCTTTGATTACTCGCCGTCAAACTCGCATAAACTTAATACTTTAATTCCCATACCTTGTAAGCGTTTCTCGCCACCAATTTCTGGTAATGAGATAACAAAGGCAGCATGGCTCACTTCTCCGCCTAATTGACGAATAAGTTTTACTGTAGCTTCAATCGTGCCACCGGTTGCTAACAAATCATCGATAACCAATACTTTGTCATTGGCATTAATGGCATCGGTGTGAATTTCTAAGGTATCTTTACCATATTCTAATTCATAGGTTTGGCTAATGGTTTCGCGGGGTAATTTACCTGGCTTACGTACCGGCACAAAACCAACACCTAGCTCTAATGCCAACGGCGCACCAAATAAGAAGCCACGCGCTTCGGTGCCGACAACTTTAGTAAAGCCTTTTGATTGGTAATGAGCAACTAAAATCGCAATAGTGGCTTTATAGGCGTCTGCGTTTTCTAATAAACTAGTCACATCGCGGAACATAATGCCTGGTGTAGGGTAATCAGGAATGGTTTTAATGCTCTGCTTAATAAGCGCTAAACTGTCTTGGTTCATCATAATTAGTTAACTCTGTATAAAAGTGATTACGCAATAAAAAAGTCCACGTAAATGGTGGACTCTGATAAAAATACTAAGCAGATTTTATGCCCGTTTAATCTCAGTTGCAACAGGCTTATATTAACTGGCTATTTATTATTCTAACTCTGGGATCCGCCACAAGAAAAATAATAAAACAAGCATCATGCACAACAACATAATTTTCACCCATACTATCGGCACAATAATAATACTAACCATAAAACTTAGGCCGCTCATTAGCATGGCTTTTCGCTTTAGTGATCGACTTAATGCCCGCTTTGATTGCCACTGATGAATACCTTCAGCAAACCAAGGATGAGTAATTAGCCAATAATGAAGACGCTCACTGGAACGCGCAAAACAAAACGCAGCCAGTAGAATAAATGGCACCGTAGGCAACAAAGGCAGCGCAATACCAATGACGCCTAACACTAGACTGCACAAACCAATAATAAGAAAAATTCCGCGTTTAACCGCCATAAGGCCCTCATACAAACAAAAAACCACTCTATCAGAGTGGTTTAATAAGACAATATCATCGCAGGTTAACCTGAAGTAAACGTTAAATTAATCCTGTTACGGTCAACCATGAAAGGCTTGCGGGTAATATAGGAATTAACAAAACTAAAATAAAACCAATAAGATAAAAGATGTTAAACGGGTCTTTAAACGGCTGACTCATGATTATTCCTACATTGAAGATGTTGTTACTGCGATTGCTGGCATCTTTCATTCGTTATGTTAAGTCAACATTTAGGTTAACTTTGCGGACAACGGATGTGATGCAGATTGCAAAAAGTGGCCTATCTTAGACCTATCCTCACAAAATAAAAACCTTAAATATACTAAGACTATTATGCCTCAATTGATGAAATAACAATGCCCTTTTGTGCCAATTGTTGCAATAGAGGTAAACAGCCAGATAACAGAGTTTCACTGGGCATTTCTGGGTAATGTTCGTTTAACCAACTAATAATGGCATCTACCGTTACACCTTGTTGAGAAAGGCTCATTTGTTCAATGTAAGCCAGCACTTGAGCGCTTAACGGTGTCAGTTGCAAAAAAGCGACTTCATCACCTGCATCTCTAAATACACAAAAAAACTGCGCTTGCGGTGTCGGTTCAATGGGTTGGTAGTCAAGGCTAATATGCTGAACATCAAAGGCATATTGTGCCACCTTGGCACAGGCCGCTAAGCACAACCTATGCTGGCTTAGTTCGCCGGTATTGATCAATTGAGACGTGGGCGTATCGGGCGCTACCGCTACACACAACTCTAGCCATTCATAATGTGCTAACGGCAACATAAAAACAGGATCATCTTCTGTCATATGATATTCGTGTTGTAAAAAGGCTAAAAACTCGCCCGCAATTTCAACAAATATTGGCGTTTGACAATCATGCTCCACAAAAAATTGCTGCACTAATGTCTGCCATTGCTCATCCTGATACAAACTTTTAAGCACCGGAAAAGCACTCGACACGAAACCGACAATGTTATTAAAAAATAGCTCTCGGTAAACTTGCATTCGCCGCAGCTCTATTCCTTCCGGTAAGGGTAAACTGGGATTACGGATATAATCCATAAATTGCTGTTGGATCGCGATAAAACTCATTATGCCTTCCTCACGAATGACTGCTGAGCTAAAGCATCTTGTTGGTATTGATGGATCTGATTGATCTCGTTCAGCAAAATTTTGGTTTTAGGAATATTAAAATCGCGTTCGAGTAATGTTGGATGCACACCGTGTAATTGATAGCATTGCTGTAATAATGCCCATACAGGATCAATAATATCCGCACCATGGGTATCGATCATTAAATCGATGTCTTGTTGGTAATGTCCTGCTATATGTAAATATTCAATACGCTCGGTCGGCATGGCAGCCAAAAAGGCATGGGCATCATATTGATGGTTAATTGAGTTAACATAAATGTTATTAACATCGAGTAGTAGTTTACAGTCCGCTTCTTGTAAGACTGCATTCACAAAATCGACCTCGCTCATTTGTGCACCAGGTGCCGCATAAAAAGAAACATTCTCTAAAATAAACGGACGCTCGAGTATGTCTTCGACTTGCTTTATCCGCTTAGCGGTATGGATGACTGCATCATCAGTAAATGGGATCGGCATCAAATCATACATATGGCCAGTACCAGAGCAATAACTTAAATGCTCTGAATACACGTCAATATTATGCTCATCCAAAAAGCGTTTTATATTGTGTACAAATTGACTATCGAGCGCTTCAGGACTACCAATTGATAACGAAAGCCCATGACAAAAAAAAGCATGCTGTTCGGTTAATTGCTTAAACTGACGTCCAAACTTGCCACCGAGCGTCATCCAGTTTTCAGGTGCGACTTCAAAAAACTCAATTGCAGTTGGCACATGCCGACAAAACTCATCCAGCATTTCGCGACGAAGCCCTAACCCGACATTGGCTAAGCCATCAGCATGATTTGTCGACATAATGCGTGTCCTTGAATTAATGAGTAATGCTAAAAATGAGTTAAAAAACAGATAAAACTAAGGCCTGAAATTCAGGCCTTAGTCTCTCAGATAAGTACAGGCTTTATCAAATAAACACAGCTAATTATTTCTGACCGCCGCACTTACCTTCTACGGTTTTTGCTGCAGAGTTCATCTTGTCGCCGCCACATTTGCCTTCAACGGCTTTTTCCGCTGACATTTTCATGTCGCCGCCGCACTTGCCTTCGCCACATTTGCCTTCAGCAGCTTTTTCAGCTGACATTTTCATGTCACCGCCGCACTTGCCTTCGCCACATTTGCCTTCAGCAGCTTTTTCAGCTGACATTTTCATGTCGCCGCCGCACTTGCCTTCGCCACATTTGCCTTCAGCAGCTTTTTCCGCTGACTTTTTCATATCACCGCCGCACTTGCCTTCACCGCATTTGCCTTCTCCGCCATCAAGCTGATAACCAGAAGTTAATTGTTGAAAACCAAATGGGTTAGCTTCTACTTGAGCGCTAAAGCCAGCCGTCATCACAACAGTACCAAGTGCAACCGCTAAAGTCGTTTGTTTGATTGAATTCATAATACTTATCTTCCTTATTTCTTATTTGTATAGGGTGACCAACATCATTGCCGGCTTGCTTAAAGAGACCTGCAGTGAGTAAAGTTTATTGCAAAAAAACTAAAAAATGTGAAAAACATCCATTTATTTACCACAAATAATTGCTAGGCAACCTAAAAATAGACTTCCAAAAAAGTTAACATAAACACTACAACAGTGCTATCAATCTGATTCTTAATAATAATTTATTCAATACCTCGACAAAAATATGCGTATAGTCATTTAGTGCTGCTATCAGATAATAAACACGTTAAAATAGCGGACTTTTGACTTCAGCAAGGTGTACTGTGCGCGTTATTTTAGCTCCAATGGAAGGTGTGGTTGATGACCATATGCGTGAAATTTTATCTGCCATCAATCCATTTGACCTGGTTGTGACTGAATTTGTCAGGGTAGTAAACATACTATTGCCTGAAAAAGTCTTCTATAAATTGTGTCCTGAATTACATCATCAAGGCTTAACGGCATCTGGCACGCCAGTACGTGTTCAGTTGTTAGGACAAGAACCTGAGTGGATGGCACAAAATGCCATCAGAGCCATAGAGCTAGGGTCAAATGGCGTCGATGCAAACTTTGGTTGTCCAGCCAAAACCGTTAATAAAAGTAAAGGCGGCGCCGTTTTATTGCAATATCCAGAAAACATTTACAATATCGTCAAAGCCATGCGCGACGCTGTACCGTCTGAACACCCTGTTACCGCTAAAATCCGTTTAGGTTATGAAGACAAGTCGTTATTTATGGAGAATGCTTTAGCCGTATATGAAGCTGGCGCAACGGAGCTAGCGATCCACGCTCGCAGTAAAACCGACGGCTATAAGCCACCAGCTTATTGGGAGTACATTACTGAAGTCAGAAAACGCTTACCCATTCCCGTTATTGCTAACGGAGAGA
This sequence comes from Shewanella sp. CAL98-MNA-CIBAN-0140, assembly GCF_040309905.1. Taxonomy (NCBI): domain Bacteria; kingdom Pseudomonadati; phylum Pseudomonadota; class Gammaproteobacteria; order Alteromonadales; family Shewanellaceae; genus Shewanella; species Shewanella sp. CAL98-MNA-CIBAN-0140. The sequence continues at coordinate 114,793 of NZ_JBEOPI010000006.1, read as the reverse complement.
TCTGGAACGCAGCAGATGCACAACGCTGTATGGATGTCACTGGTTGTGACAGTGTGATGATTGGCCGCGGCGCAATATCCCTACCTAACCTCGGGGATACTATTAAAACCGGTGCAAGCCCTTTTAGCTGGCAACAAACATTAAGCTTGTTAATGGCATATACCGACAAGGAGCTGAGTGGCCGCAAATCAGATTACTATCCCTCACGAATTAAACAGTGGTTTAGCTACTTAAACCGCCAATATCCTGAAGCGGATGCCTTATTTAGAGAACTGCGGGTGTTTAAAACTACGGAAGAGATTGTTAAGGTTTTACAGCATGCTCACCGGACACTTATTTAATCCTCCCTCTTTGTGAATATTACTAACCTAAGCTCCTATTGATCTTTATCAAATGAGTCATCAATAGTTTTAGTTACATAGAGGTTGCCTTGAAGCGTATTCAACAAAGCATAGCAAGTATTGAACAGCAAAGAGCTAACAGATCTAAGTTAATCGCTGACGAATAAGCATTGGTATTGTCTTACCGCTATGCGTGGATGATCAATATGTCAATTCGGCATACCTAATCTGGATTGTCTAAACCAAAAACAACACGTGCAATGTCACAAAATGAATCAATAGTAAATTATTATTCATGTCTTTATCGCAAAAATCTAATCGAGAATTGATCTTAGTCATAACGTCTGAAATTTTTGTGCCTAGAATAGAATTTATACATTGGCATAGTCAATTAAGGTTATCTCAGTTGCACAACATTCAGGACATACAGCAAAGACTACAACAACTCGAAAATATTTTGAGGCGTGAGTTAATGCTACATATAAAGGATTTATCAAAAACAACTGAAGTAGCCCATATATCAATGGATACCTCCCTTGGGCAAGTTATTGATTACCTGTCAAAAGTAAAACTCGTTGACACAGAAATATTCACCAAGTTAATGAAGCTTGATGCCGCACATTGCCAGCTTGAGCTTGGTCTTTATGGACTCTGCTCTGATTGTGAAATGGACATAGAACCGCCACGCTTAATCGCCGATCCAACGGAACAGCGTTGTACTCATTGTGAACAAAGATACCGTCGCGAACATCGACATGAGTTACGCTTAAATCACTAGCAATCTTTAACTAACCACCACACAATTGTTTAATCTTAACAATATCTAGCGATAACAATATCCAGTATTAAAATATCCAGCATTAACAATATCTAGCATTAAATGGCTGCCATAAAAAAGACCTACACCGCTGTGTAGGTCTATTCGCTATAGAAAATAAAAATCAATCATACTTTCTAATGTCTAACAGCAGCGTTATCTTAGAACTTAACCGTTACACCGCCGTAGTACTGACGACCAATAGTGTCATACACTTCTGGCACCGTACCACCATCACTTCCATTAGATACGCCTGAAGGCTCTTCGTCAGTGATGTTTTTCACACCCGCACTGAAGGTAATCATGTCCGTAACATAATAAGTACCCGCTAGGTTGTGGTACAAAATCGCATCCACTTTTTCGCCAGTCCCTAAGTCGTCCATTTCACCGATATAACGGTTGAAGTAGTTAACACTCCAGCTGTCTTGACCCGCTTGAATACTGAAGTTGTTACGAACTTCTGCATACGCACCAAAGTTACCGTCAATCTTATTGGTGTAATCATTGCCTTCTTGTTCGAAGTTCAATAAGTAGGTGGTGTCATTACTGATCTTCCAATCTAAAGTTAAGGCTTCAAAATGATACGCTAAGTTGAAGTCTACACCGCTAGTATCTTGGCTACCTACGTTTGTTAACGAGTTAGTTACGTTAGACAGATCACCGTTTTCACCGATGTTAAAGGTTTCACAGGCAGCAGCAGAGGCGTTAGCAAAACACTCATTTAAGCCAGCTTGAACGTCTAAACGAGTGATCGCGTCGGTCACTTTAAAGCGCCAGTAATCAAGAGTTAATGATAGACCGTCAACATAGCTTGGTGAGTAAACTAAACCAGCTGTATAAGAATCTGACTCTTCAGCCTTTAGCTCATCATCGGAAGTGTAACGAACCAAGATCTGTGGATCTTGAGCGTTTTCCCATGGGTCATCTAAGTAATCGAAAGAACCTGTGTCACCACCGAATAGTTCACTGATACTAGGCGCACGGAAACCCGTTGCCGCGACACCTCGGAGCATTAAATCATCAGTGGCTTCATAGGTTAAACCGACTTTCCACGTTGACGCTTTACCAAATGTTGAGTAATCGTCATAACGCAGGGCAAATTCACCGGTTAATTTTTCAGTGAAAGGCACGCTGACTTCTTCAAACACAGACATGACATTGTAATTACCATCTGTAGCATCTTGTTGTGCAGCAGTGCTGTCACCCGCAACAGTCACTGGATCTGGATTGTAAAAGCCGCTTTCATAACGGTATTCAGCACCAATAGCAAATGCGACAGCACCAGCACTCAGGTCAAATAATTCACCATTTAAGCCAGCAGAAACAACGTGTTGTTCGTTACCGCCATCAGAATTTTCGGTGAAACTAATGTCATTAACAATTGCACCTGTTAATGGATCACCACTGAACCATGCATCTTGGTTAGCATAAACCGATTGCTTAAGATTGGTGGCATTGATTAAGTTTTCAACTTGAGAATCCGCTTTATTTTTACCATAGGTGTAAGCGATATCCCAGTTCATACCCGTATTGATATCAAAGTCACCGGCAAGGCCTGCAGAAAGGCGAAATGTGTCAGTGTCTTGAGAATAAATACGAGGACCTGCATCAGTTGTACGACGACGATAGTTAACTCGTCCAGTATCATCAGCTTCGATGCCAGCATCAGTCATGGCTTGATCAAGGGGAATACATGCCGCACCAGCAGTCACACCTGGAGCATCACAAACGTTTAGCATAACATCGGCAGGTTGTGCCGCCATTTGTTGGTTAGACTGACGCTTAGTGTAAAGAACATCGCCTGTTAGGACTAAATTATTGTCGAGTTCTTGAACCATGTTAGCAAATAAACTGTAACGCTCGTTTGGTGTTTGGAAATAGCTGCTTGTGGAGTAGTCATAACCAGTTGAACGATCAACCCAGTTCCCTGCATCATCACGTACTTTACCGCCTAATGAACCCGTTGGTAAAAATGAGCTATAACCAGGGGTTGTCCAATCACGATCGGATTGAATTATGCTTTCACGCTTTGAATACGCAGCACCAATAGTGTAGTTACCATCGTCAGTGTTAAAGCCATATAAACCACTGATCTCGCCAGTCTCACCATCGCTTTCGCTAGTCGTGCTTCCATTAACATCTAATTGAAAACCTTCAAAATCTTTTTTGGTGATGATGTTAACGACACCGGCAATCGCATCAGAGCCGTATACCGCTGAAGCACCATCTTTTAAGATTTCAACACGAGAGATCATCGCCACAGGGATAGAGTTCAAATCGACAGAGCTGTCCGCGCCAGAACCAGAGTTCACCATGCGACGGCCATTTAATAACACTAACGTACGTTGTGAACCCATACCGCGTAAGTCAACTTGTGCCACACCGTCGGCGCCATTGTTGGTGCTAGAACCAACTGCTGCACCCGCCATTGATGTTTGAGCTTGAAGTAGTTGGTCAACTGAAGTGAAACCTTCGGCGCGAATGGCTTCGGCTGAAATGATGGTTACTGGAGAAGCCGTTTCCATATCTTGACGTTGAATACGAGAACCCGTTACTTCGATTCTTTCCACTTTCTGTTCATCGGCTGCCAATGCGACTGAAGAAAATAAGCCTGTAGTGGCGACACTTGTTGCGGCCACAGCTAATAAACTGCGGCGAATAGCCTTAGCCGTTAATGTTATTGAACTCATGAATAAACTCCCTATAACTTGAATATAACTTAGAATAAAATAAAACAAGTCATTATATTTTTAATTATGAATAATTGGTCATTCCCAATCATTGAAAAACATTATTAATGAATAAAAATCCTTTAGTCAATATGGACAACATGTGAACAACATCACATTTAACATCTGGATTGATAATTAATTTGACTTAAACTGATTCGCCTAATAATCAATGACTTAAAACATTTAACTATCTTTACTAAGATTATTAATATTTTAAAACGTAGAAATAAAACAAATAAAATACGCAAAAAAAACAACCAAACACACAGAATAAAACACAACGCAAACTTAATTAACAACTACCACACAACTACCTATAAAATGCATCAACAATTAAATGGTAATATTTAAAAAATAAATTACTGATTGTCGTAAAAATAATCAGAATGACATTTCAAAATTACTGAGTATTTATTCAAAAAAATAACTCATTCGTCTTTTTTAGCCGATCTTTATTCAAATAACGATAATGCTTGCCTTGTAATGACTGTCGTTTAGGCCTACACAACAACCGATTCGCTTACGTTATGTACAGAGGAGATCACACTTGAGAGGAACACAAAACCGATTAACGAAGCGCATCAGTACTCAACATCTGAGTACAAATGTTAACTAAATGTTATCTTATTAGCTGCCATTATTCACCTACACTATATTGTGAATTGGGCCACATTGAACATTAAATAACAGGATTGACTAACCATTCAGCAACGTAAATAGCTAAGCTATCAAAGCACAAAAAACAAGCAAGGAGATAATGCTCCTTTTTGATTAACTGACAGCACAATTAAGAGTGCACACTTTATCTGCGCTGAAGCAGTAAGCAATTTCAAATGCTGCTGATTCAACTGCATCAGAACCGTGAACGGCGTTAACGTCGATACTTGCAGCATATTTCCACGTAAAGTGCCACGAGCAGCCTCAGCGGGATGAGTTGCCCCCATGATTTCACGATTAGCTAGAGCAGCGTTTTCGCCGGCTAACACTTGAACCATTTCTGGACCCAAAATCATCAATGAAATTAAGACGCAGAGGTGCTTTTTAGTAACTTGAGATCAATATTTATCAGCTTTGTTCTGATTGTGATATGAACATAGAACCACCAAACTTAATTGCCGGCCCAATAGAACAATGTTGTACTGATTAATCTTAAGCAAAAATACCCTCGCAAACATCGACATGAGTTACGCCTAAACCATTAGAGCCGTGTCTTAGCCATTCCATTTACTTATTTCTTATTCAATGCAAAACAAAAAGCCGGCTAATAATTAGCCGGCTTTTTACATTAACAATAAATGTTAAATTAGAACTTCACGCTTGCACGAACGAAGAAGTAACGACCTAATACGTCATAAGTATATGGATCGGTATTTGAATCTAAGTTACCGGTGTAATAAGGAGGCTCTTTATCAAAGAGGTTGTTCACACCACCAGATAAACGAACCGTACTGGTTAGATCATAAGAACCTGAAAGGTCATGATAAACAATGCTATCTACAGAAGGTGCATAACAAGCAGAGGTATCATCTTTACAAGCAAATGAATCCATACCATCAATATAACGAATTTCGTATGTCGCACTCCAATCATCACCACTTGCCGTTAGGTCAAGGTTGGTTTTGATTTTAGCAAAGCCACCTGCGTTACCCGTTACAAAGCCACGGTAATCGACTGCATTACCATCTGGGTCAAATTCTTCATAGGTTTCTAAAATCGACGTATCTAGGTTTGCTTTCCAGCTTAACCCTACTGCCTCGAAGGCATACGCTACGTTGATATCATAACCAGACGTGTTGGTTGCACCAACGTTTTGTAAACCGTTATCAAACTTAATACGACCTGTCGCGTCGATTTCAATATTTGAAGCTTGGCATAATGCAGTATCGGTATTAATGGTTACACCACTTGCGTCTAAACATTGATTAGCCACATAATTAGAATCAACTGCGGTAATCGTGTTCGTGATAGCAATATCGTAATAATCAAACGTTAACGATAGCCCATCGACAAAGCTAGGTGAATACACCAAACCAGCAGTGGTAATATCTGCTTCTTCTGGCGTTAACAACTCATTACCCCCCACAGTCACTTCTGCTTGGCTTTGCTCTGAAGCTGGGTGAACTATTTGATTAAATGATGGCGATTTACCACCAAATAACTCATCTACAGTAGGAGCGCGGAACGCAGTTGAACGGCCACCACGGAACATTAAATCATCTGTCATGCGCCATGTTAAGCCTAACTTCCAAGTAGTGTCATCACCAAAAGTATTGTAATCGAAATAACGCATTGCAGCGCTCAAATCAACTTGTTGTGCAAAAGGTAAATCGCTTAACAATGGAATCGCCAATTCTGCATATACTTCGTTTACACTAAAATCACCCGCTGTAGCTTCAACGCGAGGGTCATTAGCAAGACCTTGCGCCGTTAATGAATCAGGGGTGAAATGAGCGGACTCTTTACGGTTCTCATAACCAGCAGCAAACCCTAGAATACCAGCAGGTAAATCAACGATATCACCGGTAAGTGTTGCCGCAATAATATCTAATTCACTACCACCACTGTTAACTTCAGTATAGACGAACGGTTCAATGCTCTCACCTTTCCAAGATGACTCTAAAAACGGATCAAAAGTGCCCGCTAATACTGCATCGTTAATAGAACCTATGTTATGCAGATTTGCAAGGGTATCGACTGAATCGTTTTTACCTTTGTTGTATGAAGCATCCCAAGTCCAACCGTTGTCGAACATGCCTTCTAAACCGAGAACAACACGAACCGTATCAACTACTTGACTAAAGTCACGGGTACCAGATTCAACCATACGACGGCCATAACTCAGTTCTTCACCATCTTGAACCCAAGGAAGTAAGTCATCAGTCATGAAACCACCAGCAGACTTAGGCTTGTATGCCCATGCAGCGCTGTTCCAAATAGGTTGTGGTGCCATTTGCTGTTCTGACCAACGCTTAGAATACATAGCTTCAGAAAAGAACGTAATATTGTCAGACAAATCATATGAGCCAGCAAAACTTAAGTTAATGCGTTCCATTGGCGTAGACAAATAGCTGTCTTTGGCATAGTTATATTTGTCATCACTAGTAAAATCATGGAAAGCGCCATCACGACCACTTACATCAGCTTCAGATTTACCATCAAAATACTCAAACTCTGGCTCACCCTTGTCATCAGCTACATACTGACCGTAATATCCTGAGTCACCAACAGCATAAGCATCGTCTGCGCCTGAAGGAGTGATGTTAAAGTTCTGATCACCCCAAACATGACCTCCTTGACTATATGAGCTACCACCACAATATAATGTTTTGCTACCTACCGCGCCGGTTTCAGAGATTGGGCAATCTGAAAAATCACGGTCTGCTTGGCTTGCATCACCACGTTTAGTGTACTGCGCGTTAATAACCACATTACCTTTATCAAACGTGTTACCAAGAGTAAAATCTATGCTCGTTTCGTCTGCGTCGCCTTGACCACTCATACCGGTTTGAGCATTCATTTCAAAACCGTCGAAATCACGTTTTAAAATAATGTTTACTACGCCAGCAATGGCATCGGTACCGTAAACAGCTGAAGCGCCATCTTTTAATACTTCAACACGTTGGATCATTGATACTGGAATAGTATTCAAATCCACTGTGGACGCGGGCCCTGTACCAGAGGCAATCATACGGCGGCCGTTGACTAATACGAGTGTACGACTCGTTCCTAAGCCACGAAGGTTAATACTAGAGTTACCTTGAGAGCCATTGTTCACGGCAGCGTTAGTCATCGCGCCACCGGTAGAGGTCATTTGTTGTAAGACATCATCAATAGATGTTGCGCCAGAAGACACAATTGATGACGCATCAATGACACTAACCGGACTCGCAGTTTCCATATCGGCACGCTTAATACGTGACCCCGTTACTGCAATTCTTTCCACTTTCTGAACTTGTTCTTCTGCTGAAACCACAGCTGAAGAGAATAAACCTGTTGTAACGACACTGGTTGTTGCAACAGCCAGTAGACTACGACGAATAGCCTTAGCAGTTAATGTTACTGAACTCATGAATAACTTCCCTATAACTTATATAAAATGAATACAAGTAATTTATAATTTTTATATTTATATTAAACAATTGATTGAATTTAACAAAACCAATTATCGAGAAGCATTATTAATGAATTAAAAACCTTTAGTCAACACGGGCAACAAGTGAACAACATTAAGTTTAACAATTGGCCCAACCAATAGTTTGACTTTTGCTTTAATGATAATAACCAGTAAGTTAACTTGTAATATATTTTTATTAATATTATAAGTATTAAAAACCCTATGACAACTAACAAGATGAAGTCAAGAATAAAACAAATTGTAAAACAAAATTAAACATAATCCACCAATCTTTAACTGTATTGCAACGCCAAATAGGAGGAAGTATTAATAAAATAAATTTTAATATTTAAAAAACCTTATTGATTGCCGTAAAAACAACCAGAATGACATTTCTAAATTATTGATTATTTATTCAAAAAATAACTCAATAGCAATCATTTAAGGGTTTTTATTCAAGAAAGTGATAATACTAGGCTAACAACATAGGGTGACATGCGTAAGTAACAATCAATTTAATGAACGGTATTGGATTTAGCTCACGGGGTATTTAGACTGAGAACTGCATCATATTTAATAGATTTTAATACCACACTTTGCAACATAAATGTTAATAAAAAGTGTTTTCACTTATAAATATTCATCAATAACACGAGTAAAATATTGCCCCATTCTCTTAATAATACCCTTGACCAATCATAAGGAATATTAACAGCATGTTTACACTATATCTCACACACCCTAGCGTTCTGCTACTTTGATCTAAATAGAAATAATGCCAGTTTTACGATGTGATGATCAAAAAGAACAAAACTCTGCACTGATAATATAGTGAAAAAATTGGTATAAATTAGATATAGGAATTAATAAAGATAAAGATAAAAATAGATATTAGTGAAGCGAACACAAAAAAGGAGCCGAAGCTCCTTTTATGATCAACTTACAGCAACAATTAACGAGTGCGTGGGCACACTTCATCTGCGCTGAAGAAGTAAGCAATTTCACGAGCTGCTGATTCAACAGCATCAGAACCGTGAACAGCATTTTCGTCGATGCTTGCAGCGTAATCACCACGTAATGTGCCACGAGCAGCTTCAGCTGGGTTAGTTGCGCCCATGATTTCACGGTTAGCTAGAACAGCGTTTTCGCCTTCTAACACTTGAACCATTACAGGACCAGAAGTCATGAAAGAAACTAAAGCGCCAAAGAAAGGACGTGCGCTGTGTTCAGCGTAGAAACCTTCAGCTTGTTCTTTTGTTAGGTGTACCATTTTAGACGCGATGATCTTAAGACCAGCCGTTTCAAAACGGTTATAAATTGCGCCAATGTGGTTTTTAGCAACTGCATCTGGCTTGATAATAGAAAATGTGCGTTCGATCGCCATAACGAGCTTCCTTAATGTGAGCAAGTATAAAAAATTTTGCAAATTATACGTAATTTAAGAGTATATTCCTAGCCTTATCCGCTTTCTCAGTGATATTTCATCACTCGATTGGGTCATTTATATTAACATGGCGCAATTTATGCTCATAGGTGAACATTAATCTTAATCTGCAAGTTTTTAGACAGTATTACGATGTCCACAGAGTGCTCAACAAAGTGCTCAAAAATAAGCATTTCGCATATATGCGCTAAGTTTATGTAAAATGAATATCGACAATAACCACCGATAAAAAAAGAGCCAATCTTAGTAGATTGACTCTTTTTTTGTGATCAATTACCCGCTATAAATAGGGCTGTTGATGGGTTAACACTCCGGCAAAGACTACCCTTCGCTGACCATATTGACCGTGTATTTAGGGATATCAATAATCATATCGCAATCCACGACTTTAGCTTGGCAAGATAAACGACTTTCAGGTTCTAATCCCCATGCTTTATCAAGCATGTCATCTTCTAACTCATCACTTTCGTCAAGCTGGTCAAAGCCATCGCGAACAATGACATGGCATGTAGTACAAGCACATGATTTTTCGCACGCATGTTCAATATGAATACCGTTACGTAAGGCTACGTTTAAAATGGTCTCACCGACTTCGGCTTCAAGTACTGCGCCGTCTGGACAAAGTTCTTGATGGGGTAAAAATACTAACTGTGGCATCATTTCACCTATATGTTGTCGACCGACTGCCCTTTTAGCGCCGCTCTAATAGAATTATCCATACGTCTTGACGCAAAATCTTGGGTTTTGTCATCGAGATTTGCAATCGCTTTTTCAATGGCATCAATATCGTCTTGTTGTGCTACTGCATCAAGTTGTGCCATCGCAACCACTAACTGTTCGCGTTCTTGCTCATCGAGTAAAGCAGCATCTTTAGCCAAAGCAGCATTAAGTGATTCAATCACCCGCGCCGCTTCCACTTTTTGCTCTGCCAGCATACGACGAGTAATGTCTTCTTTAGCATACTTCATCGAATCTTTAAGCATGGTCGCGATTTCAGTATCCGATAAACCAAATGATGGTTTCACTTGGATAGAAGTATTAACTCCGGTGGATTTCTCCATCGCGGTCACGCTGAGCAAGCCATCAGCATCCACTTGGTATGTCACTCGGATATGCGCAGCACCTGCCGCTAATGGCGGAATACCGTGTAGGGTAAAGCGCGCCAAAGAACGGCAGTCATCAACAAGCTCGCGTTCGCCCTGCACCACATGGAATACCATTGCCGTTTGGCCATCTTTAAAGGTGGTAAACTCCTGCGCACGTGCAACGGGGATGGTGGTATTACGAGTGACCACTTTTTCAACCAAGCCGCCCATGGTTTCAACGCCCAGCGATAATGGGATCACATCTAACAGTAACAAGTCTGATTCGGGCTTATTACCAACAAGAATATCAGCCTGAATAGCTGCACCTATGGCAACAACACGATCAGGATCAATTGAGGTCAATGGTGTTTTTTTAAAGAAAGCTTCAACTTGTTCACGCACTAAAGGCACGCGAGTTGAACCACCCACCATGACGGTTTCAATGACTTCATCCACACTCACGTCAGCATCGCGCAAAGTACGGCGGCAGCTACCTATGGTTTTTTTCACCAACGTGCCAATTAACGTGTTAAATAAGCTTTTATCCACAATGCAGGTTAATGTTTTTTCGCCAATAGTGACCAAGGCTTCAACGCTTTCACTGTCGGTCAACGCTTCTTTAACTCGGCGAGCTTCAATGAGTAATTGACGCGCTAATTGACTGCCTGGCTCGGTTATTTGCCACTCTTGTTGTAAATGACTCACTAATAAATGATCAAAATCATCACCACCTAGAGCTGAATCACCGCCAGTGGCTAACACTTCAAATACACCACGACTTAAACGAAGAACAGATATATCAAAAGTGCCTCCGCCTAAATCGTAAATGGCAATCACGCCTTCTTGCTTTGAATCTAGCCCATAAGCAATGGCAGCGGCTGTCGGTTCGTTCAGTAAACGTAATACTTTAACACCCAACAACTCTACCGCATCTTTGGTACCTTGGCGCTGTGCATCATCAAAATATGCCGGCACGGTAATGACCAAGCCTTCTAATTCGCCACCTAATGTCGTTTCTGCTCGCGCAATAAGCGGTTTTAAAATTTCGGCAGACACTTGGATCGGATTAACATGCCCCATAGGAGTAGTAAACACCGGTAAGCCATTTTCACTTGCGTGTAATGCGTAAGGTAATCGATGTACACCAGACTGAATATCAGTAAGGCTACGTCCCATAAAACGCTTAATAGAAATGATAGTATTTTGTGGATCTAAAGCCGATTGTTCTTGAGCCTCATAGCCCACTAACACACGGGTATCAGCATAATGCACCACAGAAGGCAACGAATGACGTCCTTGCTCATCAGGCAAGGTCAATGCTTGAGCACTTCTTACCGCAGCAACAAGTGAGTTGGTGGTACCTAGATCAATCCCAACCGCAAGACGATGCTGGTGCGGTGCGGCGCTTTGGCCAGGTTCTGCAATTTGCAACAGTGCCATAGTGTTCCAACTTGTTATGTTATCGATTAGTCGAGCTAATCATAAATAAGGTTTAGAATTTTGGGGAATTCAGTCGAGCAAGCCATCTTCAATCCGGGCTAACTCATCATGTAATTTTGCCATAAACTTTAGCTTACGAATTTGATCTGCCGCTAATAATGCATCTGCATTATCATCACTGACCAATAACGTCGCTAATTTAGCAGAGAGGACAGACTCAAACTCACCAAACGAATCATACAGTTCATCAATTGATGACTGCGGGTCACTGCTATGCGCGATGTCTTCAAGCGCTTCACGCCACTCCATTTGCTGCATCAAAAATGCACCATCTTTCAATGTGGTGGTTTCGTGACTTAATTCAATTCCGCGTAAGCTCAACATGTGTTCAGCACGGCGTAAGGGATTTTTTAACGTTTGATAACCATCATTAACTTGTGCTGTACGCTGAACTGACAAGCGCTTTTGTTGCTCGGTATCATTAGCGAATTTATCGGGATGGACCGCCCGTTGCAGTTCGCGGTAGCGCTCTGCAAGTAAGGCGGTATCGATATCAAAGGCAGGTACAACATTAAACAGATCGAAATAATTCATGGGCAGATATCATGCTTACTGTTTGATATAAACGGCTTAATAGGTAAGTAATCGTTAAACGGTGAAACTTTCACCACAACCACATTCACCCTTTGCGTTAGGATTATTGAACTGAAAACCTTCATTTAGGCCTTCTTTGACAAAATCAAGTTCAATACCTTGCAAATAAATAAAGCTTTTAGCATCGATGATGATATTCACACCCTCGATATTATAAAGTTCATCATCGTCATTGAGTTCGTCAACGAACTCAATGACGTATGCCATACCTGAACAACCTGATGTTCTCAACCCAAGGCGCAAACCAAGGCCTTCCCCGCGATTAGCAAGAAACGATCTAACTCGATCAGCAGCAGCGGGGGTCATTGAAATTGCCATCTTAACTCCAGGTGTTACTTAGCTTGTTTGCTTTTATACTCTTCAATTGCTGCTTTAATGGCATCTTCTGCCAAAATTGAGCAATGAATTTTAACCGGCGGCAATGCTAACTCTTCAGCGATGTCGGCATTTTTAATGGTCGCGGCTTCATCAACACTTTTACCTTTAACCCATTCTGTTACTAATGAGCTAGATGCAATTGCGCTGCCGCACCCATATGTTTTGAATTTTGCATCTTCAATAATGCCGTCTGCATTAATTTTAAGTTGCAACTTCATTACATCACCACAGGCTGGCGCACCAACCATACCCGTTACTATTGATGGATCGTTCTTATCAAATGAACCTACGTTACGTGGGTTTTCATAATGATCGATTACTTTTTCGCTATAAGCCATGATAGTACTCCAAAATCTGTGTCGTTATTAGTTTACGATTAATGGTATTACGCTCATTTAATGATATTAAATTAGTGTTGTGCCCATTGAACTTGGTCCAAATCGATACCATCTTTGAACATCTCCCATAACGGAGACATTTCGCGTAACTTATCAATAGATTCATTTATCGTTTTAATTGAGTGGTCAATTTCTTCATCGGTAGTAAAGCGACCAATAGAGAAACGAATTGAGCTATGTGCCATTTCATCATTTAAACCCAATGCACGTAATACGTAGCTTGGCTCTAAACTTGCTGAAGTACAGGCTGAACCGGAAGAAACCGCTAAGTCTTTTAAGGCCATCATTAACGACTCGCCTTCAACAAAGTTGAAACTTACGTTAAAAATACCACTGTAGCGTTGTTCCATATCACCGTTGATATAGGTTTCTTCGATATGTTTAATACCGTTCCACAACTTGTCACGAAGATGGGTAATACGTGCGCTATCAGCAGCCATGTCTTGTTTAGCAACAGCTGCTGCCTCACCTAAGCCTACGATTTGATGTGTTGCTAATGTGCCACTACGCATACCGCGTTCGTGTCCACCACCGTGCATTTGCGATTCAAGACGAATACGTGGCTTACGGCGAACATACAGTGCACCGATACCTTTTGGTCCATACATTTTATGGCCAGAAATCGAAATTAAATCTACTTTGGTTGTTTGGACGTCAATCGGTAGTTTACCCGCACTTTGCGCAGCATCCATGTGGAAAAAGATACCTTTTGAGCGGCATAATTCACCAATGGCATCGATATCATGTATGACACCAATTTCGTTGTTAACATGCATAATACTGACTAAAATTGTGTCATCGCGCATCGCCGCTTCTAAACGTTCCATTGGGATAATGCCGTTAGCATCGGGAACAAGATAACTGACTTCATAACCTTCACGTTCTAACTGTCTGCAAGTATCTAAGGTTGCTTTATGTTCAGTTTTACTGGTGATGATGTGCTTGCCCTTTTTATGATAAAAGTGGGCAATACCTTTAATCGCAAGGTTACTTGATTCTGTCGCACCTGAGGTAAACACAATTTCACGATGATCAGCATTGATTAAATCAGCAATTTGATTACGGGCGACATCAACCGCCTCTTCAGCTTGCCAACCATAACGATGTGAACGCGATGCTGGATTACCAAACACACCGTCCATTGTCATGTGTTGCATCATTTTTTCTGCGACACGCGGATCGACAGGGGTTGTGGCGGCATAATCTAAATAGATAGGAAGCTTCATAATACACTCCGTACTCAGCAGTCTCAGATGAGGCTACATACAACGTACAAATAATAATGATTTATCAATCAACATAGGGAGTTACAAACTCACTCTATGTTCCTTTTGTATTTCGTCTTGCTTTAACGAGATAAATTGAACGTCTCGTTTTTGCATTAAACCCGCAAGCGAAATACTGTCTAAAAACTCTGAAATTTGTTTACTTAAGTCACCCCATAAAGAATGGGTTAGGCAACGAGTACCACTTTGGCAGTTACCTTTTCCTTGACAACGAGTGGCGTCTACAGATTCATCAACAGCATGCACGACCATACCAATTGAGATATCGTTGGCTTCTAGACCTAGACGATAACCACCACCGGGCCCACGAAAACTCGACACCAGACCATGTTTACGTAACTTTGCGAAGAGTTGTTCAAGATAAGACAAAGAGATACCTTGTCTTTCAGAAATATCGGCTAAAGGCACGGGGCCAGTAGCAGAGTGAATCGCAACATCCAGCATAGCTGTCACTGCATAGCGACCTTTTGATGTAAGTTTCATAACTTGTACTGCTCCCAAAAAGTATGCAGTAATTTAAACATACCCGAGTAATTTAGTCAAGTATTTACCCTACTAAAACACTCAGGTATTAATACAACAAACGCACTCGGATATCATGGCATTTCTTATCACAAAAAGTTCCATATTTTCGCAGCAGGTATTTAACCTTTTTATCTTGTAAGATTCAATGCCGATAAGGCAATTAATCGCATTATCGGCCAATTGTTTGACATGAATCTACAATGACTTATTGATTTTTAAATACTCGGGTCGAACTTATCAATATCTTGTTTACGATTTGTGGCGGCTTCTCGAGAAACGTCATCGAATGCATCAACGTTTAATTCTGGCAACTTTTTAGTACACACTTCGCCACCCATAAGTTGAATGGCATTACACAGTTCTTCTACTTTAGAGTCCATTAAATGCATGTGGTCAAGCATTTGCCCTATGGCATTAGCCACTGGGTCGGGGTTATCGGGTGATACTGCGTACGCATCAAAGCCGTACTTTTTAGCTATTTCGGTGCGACGTTCAGTTTTTTCTGTTGACTGGTTGGTCGGTGAAGACACCACTCGCCCGGGTATGCCCACAACAGTATGATCACTGGCGACATCCTTAACAACGACAGAATTTGAACCAACACGAGCACCATCATGCATAGTGATAGGTCCAAGGACTTTGGCCCCTGCACCAATAACCACATTATTGCCTAAGGTAGGATGACGTTTACCTGGCTGCCAGGTGGTCCCTCCCAAAGTAACGCTATGATAAAGCGTACAATCATCACCAATTTCAGCTGTTTCACCGATAACGACACCCATGCCATGGTCAATAAAGAAACGGCGACCAATCGTCGCGCCGGGATGAATTTCAACACCCGTTAACCAACGGGAAAATGTCGATAAACACCTAGCAGTAAAGCGCCAGTTGGCGATCCACAGTTTATGACTAATACGGTGGATCCAAATAGCATGCATACCGGGATAATTAAATATTATCTCTAAGGTACTGTTTGCGGCAGGATCTCGATGATAAATCGATTCAATATCTTCTTTTAGCCTAGCGATGACGACCATGATGTGTTCCTTTACTGCTTAATCTTATTTATCCACTTTCTTATCAATAGAAGTCAAAATACCCCGTAGAATATTCATCTCTGGTGCTTCAATACGCGCACGAGTGTATAAACGACGTAGTTTAGTCATAACTTGTCCAGGATGATTTTTAATCACAAAACCAGTTTTAGACAACGTTGACTCTAAATGGACGAAAAAACGTTCCAGATCAGAGGTTAGTGGATATTCATCCGTCACTGCTGGAGTTTCAGTTTGCGCTAGGTGCGCGACTCGGGTTTCATAACAAATAATTTGTACTGCTTGCGCTAAGTTTAACGAGCTATATTCTGGGTTTGCTGGAATAGCCACGTGATAAGTACACTTTTGTAACTCTTCATTACTTAAGCCATGATTTTCACGGCCAAATACAATGGCAACAGGGCCATTTAAGCTTTCTTGATTCAGTTTTAAACCGGCTTCACGAGGATCAAGCATCGGCCAATCAAGGGTACGACTGCGCGCGCTAGTGGCAATCACTAAGCTACAATCGGCTATTGCTTCTTCTAACGAATCAACTCGAGTCAGGTTTTTAAGAATATCTGACGCACCTGCAGCCAGCGCTATCGATTGTCCATCAGGCTCAGCTCTTGGCTCTGCAAGATATAAATTTGATAAGCCCATGGTTTTCATTGCTCTAGCAGTAGAGCCAATATTACCAGGGTGCGAGGTACCAACTAAAACAACACGAATATTACTGAGCATGTAGCACTTTCTTTTAGCTAAAAATATTATCCACATATTAACACAATCGTTAAAAATTACGTTATATGAAAATCTGCATTTGATATAACTGTCAAATTAAGTATAATGCGGGCGCTATTTTACTCGTTCTTTAACATCCAGGGGATTGCAATGCATCCGATGCTGACTATTGCCACGCGCGCCGCACGCGCCGCAGGCCAAACTATTATGCGCGCCTATACTGAGCTTGATCGTGTTGAGGTAAGCAGTAAAGGTATTAATGATTTTGTGACTAGTGTGGACAAGGAAGCAGAAGCAACTATTACTTATCAAATTCGTAAATCTTATCCAGACCACACCGTCATTGGTGAGGAAAACGGTGAAAACCGTGGTGAAAACAAAGACTATGTTTGGATAGTTGATCCTTTGGATGGCACTAACAACTTCGTTCGTGGTATTCCTCACTTTGCGGTATCTATCGCAGTTCAATATAAAGGCAAAATTGAAGTTGCCGTTATTTACGATCCTGTCCGTGAAGAATTATTTTCAGCGGTTCGCGGCAAAGGCGCTAAGCTCAATGATTTCCGTATGCGTGTAACCAATGTCAATGATTTAAGCAATACGATGATCGGCACCGGTTTCCCATTTAAAGCACGCCAACACACAGAAAGCTATATGGCTATTCTGAGTGAAGTGTTCCCATTGTGTGCAGATATTCGTCGTGGCGGTTCAGCTGCGTTAGATTTAGCCTACGTCGCTGCAGGCCGTTTAGACGGTTTCTTTGAAATTGGCTTAAAGCCATGGGATATCGCTGCAGGCGACTTAATTTGTCGTGAAGCTGGCGGTACCGTTACCGACTTCATGGGTGCGCATAACTACATGATTTCAGGCAACATTGTTGCTGGCAGCCCGAAAGTGACGACTCAACTGGTTAAAACCATGCGTCCTTTACTAAATGAAGGCTTAAAACGTTAATCGTTAATCGTTAGCCATATATTATTGTATAGATCCTTAGCAATAATCGATTTAAACCGCTAAAGCACAGCTATAGCGGTTTTTTTATGTCTGTCACATAGAGCCCCTGCAATACTTGTAACACTTCTCGTTTTATCCCAGTCAACCTTAAAATGAGTCATACCAATCATATGGTGTACTTGATCAGTTCAGTACGGCTAACGTTTTTTAAGACAGAACTTATTAAAAAGCCATGATATATCTTGCAAAATAGAGCAACAATGCTGGGAAATCATCCCGAATTCGTCAATAATAGTATCTTGATTTTGTTAATGTAGAAGATTATGCGACAACTGCGAAACTTAGGCCTAAAATCCTTAAAAAGTATCGAATACTTAGTGTTATTTATTATTGCACTGGCGACCGTATTTGCCATTGGTGAAGAAATTCTTCATATGTTTGACATTAGAACCGTAGAACTAGCTGACTTACTCCTACTATTCATATATCTTGAAGTATTAGCTATGGTGGTCAATTATATCGAATCAGGTAAATTACCTATCCGTATGCCGCTTTATATTGCGATTGTCGCCTTGGCTCGGTATTTAATTTTAGACATGAAGGGCATGGAAGATTGGCGTATTTTAGCGATTTCGCTTTCGACCATTTTACTGGCGAGCACCGTTATCGTGATCCGCTGGGGCCAATTGAAAATGCCTTACCCTAAAAACCAAGACTACGATAATTAATCAACTTAACGGCTCAGCCAAATAAAGCCGAGTATCGATTACTTGGCATGTTAACCAAAGTTTGGTTTTGCTTAACAAAGTAACTATGCTAAAAGTTAACAGTAGAACGTTAAAAGCTGAAAATTATAGAATAAAACCAGAAAATTGTTAGATTAATAGATATTAAGTATTGTTGGTAATGAACCGTCACAAAGCAACAGATATAGATGCTGACAGATTAACCATTTCAAGGAGATACATAATGGGGCAAGAGCCAACAGGGTTCGAAGAAAAACGCAGTTCTTTACGTTTAGATATGGAAGCTGAGCGGATCCGTCTAGATTGGATTAATGCACAAGGCGAATCATGTATAGACCATGGTATCTGTATTGACCTCGCCCGCAAAGGAGTCTTATTTGACTTCAAAGCCAGTTTTAAAGTCGGTGATTTGATCGCATTAACGTTCAATGAAAATACCAATAAACAAAATACGATTAAAGGCCAAGTCTGTCGCTGTACCGAATGCTCGCCTTACAGTTACCATATTGCTTTACAGCTTATTTAATTGATTATTTTATGCAGTACCCTATGGCGGCTCTGTACTCAAAATAAAATACCAATCAATATTTTCGGTGCAACAAGGCGCCTAGCATCAAGGATCACAACATGATATTGCTCGTCGGCGGAGAAAAAGGTGGCAGTGGAAAAAGCTGTTTAGCACAAAATATTGCCGTACACATTAGTCAAAAATACGATGCCAATGTGCTAATGGTTGACTGCGACCCGCAACGAACCACATCAGACTGGATCCAAGCTCGCAATAATGACCCCAGCCTAAAAGCCATCAATTGTATTCAGCTTTATGGCAAAATCCGTAATGATCTGCTGAGTTTAAATGAACGGTTTGACTATGTCATCGTTGATTGTGGCGGCCAAGATAACCTTGCAATGCGAGCGGCCATGTCTGTAGCAACCTATGTTGTGATCCCGCTTCGTCCAAAACGTCGCGATCTTAAAACCTTACCTCATATGGAAGACATGCTCAGTACCTGTAAGATGGTCAATCCCAAAATGATTGCAGCCATTGTGATAACGCAATGCCCTGCACTGCCATCTCAAGGTAAACGTATTTTAGAAGCGAAGGAAGTCGTGGAGTCTTTTGGTTTACGTGCACTCAACTCAGTGACGTTTAGTCGTAATATCTATGATGATAGTGAAGAAAGTGGCTCTTCTGTACTAGAAATCGATCCTAGCGGTAAAGCTGCTGATGAAATTAGGGCCATTGCCGATGAACTTTTTGCCATTCCGCCAGAAAATAGCTATGAGTTTAACTGATCTTAAGCGCAAGAAAACTAAAGATACCCGAGTCAAGGTATCTGTTGACGACTTTATTGAAGATGCTAATAATTATGCGTTGGGTTTAGGGGCGTCTCATGACCAGCCCGTTATCACCTCAACGACTCAAGACTTTCTAAAAGGGCTCGATAAAAAAAGTACTAAAATTTATCGTCATGCCACTTTTACATTAACCGAAAAAAGTATTTCACAATTAGATGAGATAGCCAAAAGCAACAAAGTGGCTAAATCAAAAATACTCAGAATACTCATTGATGATTTTTATCAGCAAAGTAACACCAAGCAATCTGATTTATTAAGAAAAACATCACGCTAACGATAGGACTTTTCGATTAGTATTATCAACAGATATGTTGGCAAGCACGATGTCCAATGATGTGATCAAATACCCATAACATTGACCTTTAATGGTTTCAACGTGTGGGCGCAGATATACTTGATTAGCACAGACAATTCATCATTGAAGACGAGTCATTATTAGAGATCGGACCCGATAATAAGCTGCGCACAGAGAGACGTTATCTCTAATCTCTATTCGGTCATAGCCTTGAGTTGATAATCAATTACTGCTGATACCTTTTAATATCATGCTAAAATTAAAGTAGTATTATTTATATTGCACTCATATTTGTGGCAACGAGACGCCACTAGCGACCCCCAGCTAACCAGTAATGGATCTCTTATCAGAGCAAAAAAATAATATATTTAGCCACCAAAATCTGACTGCCGTTAATGAATCCATAAGAGAAAATATGCCGTTAATATTACTACTAACACAACAGATGTGTGTTTATTTAGTTCTCGTTTACTTAGTCAGTAAAACGCCGTTATTTAAATTTTTTGCAGAAACATCAAAACGCTTACCTCATAAAATCTTTATCTACCTTGTGTTCTCCAGCTTTTGCATTATGGCAACTTACTTTGGTGAGCAAACATCAGGAGCCATTGCCAATACTCGGGCGATGGGGGCTGTATTAGGCGGATTGCTAGGTGGTCCAGTCACTGGTTTGTTGGTTGGGCTAACGGGGGGATTACACCGTTATTCTATGGGGGGATTTACCGATATTGCCTGCGCGATATCGACCACCTTAGAAGGCTTATCTGCTGGGATGATCAGCTATTATTTAAAAAAAGCCGGTAAACCTGAATTGGCTTATCAGCCTATTATCGTATTTGGGGTGACGTTTATGGCTGAAATAATGCAGATGTCAATTATTTTACTGGTCGCAAAACCCTTTGACCAAGCTTGGGAATTGGTCAAGCTAATCGCTCCACCTATGCTACTGATTAACTCCCTAGGCGCGGCGATGTTTATGAGTATTGTTCGCGACCAAAAAGCCATGTTTGATAAACTCTCATCCAGTTTTTCGACCAACGCGCTCAAAATAGCTGAACGCAGTGTCGGATTATTGTCCAAGGGCTTTGATTTGGAGTCGAGTAAAAAGGTTGCCCAAATCGTCATAGAAGAAACCCAAGTCGGGGCTGTCGCCATTACAGACAGACATAAATTACTCGCCTTTATTGGTATTGGGGCTGATCATCATATTCCTAATACGCCAATTTCATCTCAAATCACCCTTGATGCCATTGCACACAATCGGGTGATGTTTGCCGATGGTGTCGACACTAGCTATGCTTGCTCCATAGCCGCTAATTGCAGTTTAGGTTCAAGTCTAGTCATACCACTGCTCAGTAACGATGAGGTCATTGGCACCATTAAGTTATACGAACCTAAAAATAAGCTCTTTTTAAACATTAATCGCACCTTAGGCGAAGGGATTGCAAGGTTACTGTCAAACCAAATTCTCTACGGGCGATTTGAACAACAGAAAAGTTTATTGATGCAAGCAGAAATTAAATTGTTACAAGCGCAAGTTAATCCGCACTTTTTATTTAATGCGCTCAATACCATCAGCGCCATTATTAAACGTGACCCACAAATGTCGAAGCAATTATTACAGCAATTATCCCAGTTTTTGCGCATCAACTTAACTCGCACCACCGGGCTGGTTACCATGGCTGATGAACTTGAGCATATTGATGCTTACCTCTCCATAGAGCGGGCTCGTTTTATTGATAAACTGCAGGTTACCATTGATATTCCGGCAATTTACCATCATCTAAAAATGCCCGCGTTTACCTTACAACCTTTGATTGAGAATGCGGTTAAACATGGAACATCGCGCTTACTTGATGCAGGCATTATTAATGTAAAAGCCACACCCGATGGCGAAGACTTGTTACTCAGCGTGACCGACAATGCAGGTTTATATCAACCATCCACTAACACTGAGGGTTTAGGGATGAATTTAGTCCACAAACGGATCCAAAACTTATTTGGTGACCAATACGGGATTGAGGTCGAGTGTAAAACCGATCTATTCACTTGCATCAGTGTGCGTTTACCTCTGGAGGAAATGGACCAATGATCTCCTGTTTAATCATTGATGATGAACCTTTTGCTCGTCAAGAAATCGCCGATTTATTGGCACTACAAGCAGATATTCAGGTGTTGGGGCAATGCAGCAATGCGATTGAAGCACTGCAACAAATCAACCAATTAAAACCCGCATTAATTTTTGTCGACATTCAAATGCCGCGTATTAACGGCATGGAACTGATTGCCATGCTTAGCCCAGAAAATATGCCTAGAGTCGTCTTTGTCACTGCTTATGATGAATATGCCGTTAAAGCTTTTGACAACAATGCCTTTGATTATTTACTCAAACCCATTGATGAAAAACGCTTTAACCAAACACTCAATCGAGTCAGAGCCGATCTGTCACCACAAATGATGCACCCTATGATCCCAACTCAGTTAGCCCATTTACCCTGTTACAGCGGTAATAAACTCAAAGTAGTCGCAACGGCTGATGTTGAATATATTTTTAGTGATGTCGGTGGGATCCATGTGTGCTCAAATAAAAATTATTGTCACACCCAATTAACCTTGAAAGTGTTGCAAGAAAAAACCCCGTTAATCCGCTGCCATAAACAATATTTATTATCTCCCAACGCTATTTCTGAAATAGAACTCATTGATTCAGGCGCTCAAGTCACTACCCGTAGTGGTGCAAAAGTGCCCGTTTCACGCCGTTATTTAAAAGAGCTTAAATTATTACTGGGCTATCAATAACTAACTCATCTCGCCGCTTAGTCTGCCTATTTACCGCTTAGGCACCCGATCCGACCACTTAATTAACTGTCACCCTTTTTTGATAAAAACTGCTTTACAGTGATATCACTTAAAAATGGGGAGATAACAAAATGACGTGGTTTTTACTCTGTGTGGGCCTGCTAATTGGCGGCTACTTTATTTATGGGGCCTTTGTCGAAAAAGTATTCGGCATCAATACCCAGCGACAAACACCTGCTTTCACCCAAACAGACGGCGTCGACTTCGTGCCAATGTCCAAAGGTAAAGTGTATTTAATTCAACTGCTAAATATTGCCGGTGTGGGGCCAATTTTTGGTCCTATTTTAGGCGCATTATATGGCCCAGCCGCCATGTTGTGGATTGTATTTGGTTGTATTTTTGCCGGTGCGGTTCACGATTACTTCTCGGGAATGCTATCGGTACGCAATAACGGTCAGTCAGTACCCAGCTTAGCAGGTAAATACCTAGGTAAAAACGCCAAGCACTTTATGAACTTGTTTGCCATTATCTTATTATTGTTAGTCGGCGTGGTATTCATCTCTGCACCTGCTGGCTTACTGAGCAAACTGACTGGTTTAGATGTTACCCTCTTTGTTGGTATTATTTTTGTCTATTATTTAATTGCCACCATAGTTCCTATCGACAAGATCATTGGTCGCCTATACCCATTCTTTGGCGCATTACTGGTATTTATGTCAGTGGGACTTATCATAGCGTTAGCCATGTCAAGCGAACACACCATGTTAGCGGGTTTTGAAATGGGTGACTTCGTTACTAATTTAAACCCTAACGACATGCCATTATGGCCTGCCTTGTTCATCACCATTGCTTGTGGTGCCGTATCTGGTTTCCATGCGACACAATCACCATTAATGGCACGTTGTGTTGAAAATGAGTCAAATGGCCGCTTTGTGTTTTTTGGTGCCATGATTGGCGAAGGTATTATTGCGCTAATTTGGTGTGCCATTGCATTATCATTCTTTGGTGGTGTAGAAGGATTAAATGCCGGTATGGCAGGGAACCCAGCTAACGTAGTGTACGAAGCCTCTAACGGATTATTAGGCACATTTGGTGGCTTCTTAGCTATCTTGGGTGTCATTGTATTACCTATCACCTCTGGCGATACTGCATTTCGTTCAGCACGCTTAATCTTGGCTGAATTCTTTAACATTAAACAAATCGAGTTACCTAAGCGCCTTATGCTTGCTGTGCCCCTTTTTGTTGTAGGTGCGGTGCTAACTCAAGTCGATTTCGGGGTGATTTGGCGCTACTTTGGTGTCGCAAACCAAACTACCGCAGTGATGATGTTATGGACTGCAGCAGCTTATCTACTGCGCCATAATAAATTTCATTGGATTTGTACTGTACCGGCGATGTTTATGACCTGTGTGGTGATTAGTTTCATACTCAACTCATCAACATTAGGTGCAGGTTTACCGATGACAGTGTCAACGATTGCAGGTTTAGTCTCCACAGCAATAATCACTGCGATGGTGATTATAAAAACCAAAGGCAAAGGCGATGTTGATACGGACAATGATATTGACGATGATGATAAAGTTGAACTAGCCAACGAGCTATAACATTCAGCATGGTTAAATAAATGGCAGCCTTGGCTGCCATTTTTACGTTGATATCACTTTGGCGACAATGTGGGTATAATATTGCAAACTTAATTAGCTCGCACAATCCATGACCCAAGCAAACAATCCGCTTCACGGCATTAAACTAGAAACTATCGTTACTGAACTCGTTGAAAAGTACGGGTGGGAAGAATTAGGATCTAGGATAAACATTCAGTGTTTCAAAGATAATCCGAGTGTAAAATCAAGCTTGAAGTTTCTGCGTAAAACGCCTTGGGCCCGTGATAAAGTTGAATACTTATATCTTAAGGCCAACAAACTGCCCTTGCCGCCACCTAAAGACGATAACCGCGGTTCTTTTGCGGCTA
Source organism: Shewanella sp. CAL98-MNA-CIBAN-0140 (assembly GCF_040309905.1). Lineage (NCBI taxonomy): Bacteria > Pseudomonadati > Pseudomonadota > Gammaproteobacteria > Alteromonadales > Shewanellaceae > Shewanella > Shewanella sp. CAL98-MNA-CIBAN-0140. The sequence continues at coordinate 89,676 of NZ_JBEOPI010000006.1, read as the reverse complement.
AAACGCGGCCTGCCAAGGTAAAAACAATGTCAGCTAAACCCGTCTCAAATAAAACGGTTGCCGCTAAAACTGACTCTGACACAGCAAGTACAGAATCAACAACACCAGTCAATGCCGATATTTGGGGATCAAGCTCAAATTAGCTTATCAATGGCTAAACACTGCCAGGGCTTATAGCGGAAATTCGAAAATTAATCGCCAAACTTTAAGCCCGCCACCCACTTGATAACTTAACCCAAAATGTTCAATTTTTACGCTGTCTAAGCCTATCGCACTGAAGCTGATGGGTTTTGAAAAGGCTAATGTCGTGCCGATTTCATAAGTGTATGAGGTTAAAACATCATTACCAACTGGGGTGACGAATTTTAGTTTGTCGAAATACCAATGTGCGGCAATAAAAAATCTCGGCGCTACAAGGGTATCTTGCCACTGCCAATCATAATTAACCCCAAAGTCGATACCGGTTTTAAATACCGAATAGCCTTCTGTGCTGTCATTTTGATTACTTTGATAGCCGGCATAATACACTCGGTTTACCCATACGGGGGTGAATAAAGGCGCATCAAGTTTGTAGAGGGCCGATATGCCTGTGGAAAAAACCCCGACATGGCTGTAAGTCGAAAAATTATGCCCATAGCCTAAATCAACATAACTCTCTAATGTTAGCTGATCATCCACCAGCCAATGATATTCAAGCCCTGGCGTTAAAGTGATAGTACCCACATTGTTAGGAAAACTGCCTTGAGGTAAGTCATTAAATGAATAATCAAAAAAGCCAAACGATGCCGTAAAACGTAACTTCAACACGTAATCATCTGCTGAATCAAGTTCAAATCCCATCGGGATATTGGCAACAGCAGCACTTTGGCCAGAGGTACGATAAATACCACTGCCTAAGTAATTGGCAAATGCATAATGAGAAGCATCTGGTTCAGAGATCAATTCAGGCGATGTAGCGGGAGATAATTCAGATGCTGGGCTAATATTACTGCCAAGAATGAATAATACCGTCACGGATATGACGCGAGAAAAAGGATATAAAAAACGCGTATAACTAAACGATGATGAACCAATGAGTGGTATGATCTGCCTTTGTTTCATCATCATCTAAACTTTATGTTGTCAGGCTATTCATCGTGGAAGTAGTGCTCCGACATCATATGACCCATTTCAGTTGACTTGGTCTTTAAATATGATTCGTTGTAACGATTTTTACCTACTTGTAATGGGATACGTTCAACCACTTCAATGCCAACATTTTGCATTGCCATGACTTTACGCGGATTATTGGTCATTAACTTCACTTTAGTGACCCCAATTTTCTCTAGCATAGGCAAAATCATGTCGTACTTGCGCATATCCGCTTCAAAACCTAAACGCAAATTAGCTTCTACCGTATTGGCGCCAGCATCTTGCAGCTCATAAGCACGAATTTTATTGAGCAAACCAATCCCACGTCCTTCTTGGCGTAAGTACAACAAAAAGCCTTGGCCTTTCTCAGCAATACTTTGCATTGCTGCTTGTAATTGAAATCCACAATCACAACGTAAACTAAATAATGCATCACCGGTCAAACATTCTGAATGAATACGACCTAGCATAGGTTGAGTGGGATCCAGTTGACCGAATGTCAACGCAACGTGTTCTTTACCCGTGGCGGTTTCTTCAAAACCGTGCATAGCAAAAACCCCCCAAGGAGTGGGTAACTTAGATGTTGCGATATACTTTATCGACATGAATTAACCTTACGACAACTAACTGTAAAAGAAAATATTAGAACTTAGCAGGAGCAAAACCTGTTACATCTTTAATGCCCATTTCACGGCCTAATGCCGTTAAAGGATGCACAACCACTAAGCCTTTAACTGATTTATTTAACTTGCCCATATCAGCTTGTTCTGCTTTGGTTAGCGTGCGCTTAAAGCCTAGCGCTTTCAACGCTGTACCTTCTTGGCTAAACTGACGTGTTTGTTGGCCTTTAATATTTGCGATTCGCTTAGTAACGGTTGCCACTTCTTTCTTAAACTGCAGGACAATCGCGGCATCACCACGTGCTTCAGCCGCGGCTAATTTGCGACGAAACTTGTCTAATTTATCATTCCAAGTCTGCAGCTCTTGCTTTAAATTCATTTGATTACCTTCAATGCTTTACTGTGTTAATGATTCATTTTCGCTTATGCGTTTATCACAACACCGTTTCGGAGGCAGATTATATACCCAAAACCCCCTAAGATGCGAATAGCAAACGCTTGATATATGAATGTACCAGCAAACTTTTTCACCCCATACAAATAATCAAGATATTATTACATTACAACAAACAATCAACACTATTGGACTGTGCACATTTTGCATGACTTACGTAATGTGTTTTATGCCATCGTATATACCTAATCGCCCCATGGTTTATGCCCTTCGCTGCCAAGTTAGTGATCCGCATTTCTCACTCATATTGATTAATTGATCCGCAACCAAATCACCTATATCCCCTTTTTACGACATTTGAGATAAATCACTATTGCAATACTTATGATAATCATTATCATTCGCACTATTGTAAATAAAGGTGCCTGTTATGACGTTACTCCGTTTATCTCTCCTTGCCATTGCCTGTCAAGGTGTACTGTTTCCCGTTTATGCTCTCGCACAAACTCCCATTAGCCAGCCTAAAGCAGGAACACAGGCATCAACTGATAAGGCCAATACATCATCCCCAACTGATTATGAACGTATTACTGTTTACGGCAGACAAAACCACGTGGTGATGAACTCAGGACTGGCGACCAAATCGAATATGTCACTGATGGAAACCCCCGCAGCGGTGGTTATTGTTGATGAGGCATTAATTGACTCGCAAGGCATCACTAATATGCAAGAGTTGGTGCGTAACATCAGCGGAGTGACTCAAGCGGGCAATAATTATGGTATTGGCGACAACTTAGTGGTGCGCGGATTAGGTGCCAACTATACCTATGATGGTATGTATGGCGGCGCAGGTTTAGGTAACACCTTTAACCCAACACGTTCGCTGACCAACGTCAGCTCAGTCGAGGTGCTCAAAGGGCCTGCAACAGGACTTTATGGCATGGGCAGCGCAGGCGGCGTCATTAATCTTATTGAGAAAAAGCCAGCATTTGACGGTAAACAGTTGTTTGAAGCAGAAGTGGGTCAATGGGACACTTATTCATTGATGGCCGACAGCACAGGCGCAATAACCGACGATATGGCTTATCGAGTGGTGGCTAAAAGTGCCCGCAGTGATGGCTATCGCGATTTGGGTACCGACAGAGATGAAGTTTATGGCTCACTAAAGTTTGTATTAGACGACAACCAAAATCTGATGATATCTGCTGCTTACATTAACGATGCCATTCCGGTTGACTCGATTGGCCATCCTATCCGTATTTATAATGCCGCTTCTGTCGATGGTAAAACTGCAGCTGACGTTAGCTGGCAAGATCTGGTTAACGACCCAAGCAGCAAAGGTTTACAACTTAGCGATGAGCAGCGCCAACAACTGGCTGACTCGTTAAGTGCCAGTGACGGACAAACGCCATATGAGTTTGGTCCCAATGGGCTTATTTCACCGATGGCGAAAGACAACCAAGGTGAAGAGTTGCGCTTTAAACTCACCCATAATATTTACCTCACCGATAACTTATTCTTAAACCAACAGCTGCAATATCGTAATTACGAAACGGCTTTTGCTCGTCAAACGGGTGCTTATAACTATGTATATTGGCAACGAAATGGAGTGATTAACCAAAATCCTCGTGCGCCGCTTGTTGAAAATGATGTGTTATATCCCTACGCAGCACGTCGTCAGGAATACCGCAAAGTGTCCGCAGACGAAAAGTCATGGCAGTATTTTGCCGACTTACGTTATGACTTTGACATTGGCAACATTAGTAACGAATTACTGGTCAATGTTAACGTTGAAGACCGCGATATCCGCTTTAAGCAGTATTCGATTTACGACGCCGACTATACCTTGAAAGACCCCAACGGCAATCAATCCTATCAAGGCTCTCTACCTTTTATTTATGATATCCGTAACCCAAATTGGGGTGAAGGAGAATTTGAAGATTACGACCCATTATTAACCAGTAACTACAATAAATCTGTCACTGCATGGGGTTTGGGCGTACAACATGTGGGTTACTTAGGGGGCGGCTTTACCAGCCGTATTGGCGTTGCCTTTAATGAGATTAAACAAAGCTATGAACACTTAGGTGTTGATGCCCGCTACAGCAGTAGCCTAGCCGATCCTCAGCCAGAAGCCGACACCACAGATAACGGTGTAACCTACAATTTAGGCTTAACCTTTATGCCTACTGCCGATATCTCTATATTTGTTAATCACTCTAAAGGCCGAACAGCATACCGTGTGTTAGGCGACGTAAAAGGTAATGAAGCTGACCGCGAAGATTCGCAATCAATCAGTAATGATTTGGGTATTCGCGCCAAAGCATTTGATGACCAATTATTGGCATCATTAGTATTGTTTAAAACCTCACGCACCAATCTGGCTTATACCAACCCAAATTACGACAGTAGCGCGGTCACGCCTGATATTGACCCATACTTTTATGATGGCAGCGAAGATACCAAAGGGGTAGAACTGGATCTGAATGCTTATTTAAGTGACCAGTGGAAAGTGAACCTTAACGCGGTTTACCAAGATGCCAGAGACAATCAAAATCCCAATAGTAGTGATTATGGCCAACGCCAAAAAGGTGTGCCTTATGTAACCGCGGGGGCTTGGGTAACTTATGCAGCAGAATTGGGCTTATCAGCGCCACTATCATTAAGCCTAGGAGCCAAATATGTGGATGAGCGTAGTACACACTCAAGTTCGTTTGGCATACCTGACGGCTACGTACCAAGTTACACCGTAATCGATTCAGCCATTAGTTATGATGTTGAGCGTTATAAAGTTCAATTGAACATTAATAACATCTTTAATGAAACTTATTACGATAAAGCCATGTTCTTAGGCGGATTGCCCGGCGAAGAGCGCAACGCGAAGTTAACGGTAACCTATCGAATTTAATGCAATAGTGGTTTGGGTTCGGTTTGATCAAAATCGAATGACAACATGGTGTAAAGCACTGCCTTTTGCAGTGCTTTTTTATCCCTGTTTGATAAGGATAATTGACTATCTAGGCTACATGTAGGATAACCGAGACATTAATTCAAGCGGTTACCTTAGGATATTATTTGATGGCTAATACCATTTTTACCCCATACACCTTGACCAATGGCGCAATTATTCCTAATCGGTTGGTCAAAGCCGCCATGGAAGAAAATCTTGCTAATGCCCTGCAACAACCTGATCACGCATTGTTCAGCTTATATGATGCTTGGGCAAAAGGCGGCGTTGGATTAATGATCACCGGCAACGTCATGATTGATCCCTTAGCCATGACCGGCCCTGGCGGCGTGGTATTAACCTCTAGCAGCGCACTTGCCCCCTTCACTCAATGGGCCAAAACGGCTAAACAACATAGTGCCAGAGTATGGATGCAGATCAATCATCCCGGCAGACAGGTGTTTAAAACCATGGGCGGTAAGAATATTGCCCCATCAGCTATCGCACTCGATCTAGGTAAACATTCATCAATGTTTTCTGAGCCTAAAGCCATGACTACTGCAGATATTGACGACGTTATCCAACGTTTTGTTACCACAGCCAGCATGGCTCAACAAGCGGGGTTTGATGGCGTACAAATTCATGCCGCACACGGATATTTACTGGCACAATTTTTATCGCCATTAACCAACAGGCGCAATGATGAATGGGGCGGAAGTCTTCATAATCGTGCCAAACTATTAATGGAAGTGGTCAAGCAAGTTAGGCTGAGATGTGGTGCCGGTTTTGACATTGCGGTAAAACTCAATTCAGCCGATTTTCAACGGGGTGGCTTTGATATCGACGATGCCGAAAAAGTCATTACTATGCTGGCGCAGCATCAAGTAGAAATGGTGGAATTATCAGGCGGCAGCTATGAAGCACCCGCTATGCAAGGTCGCAGTGCCGATGAACGCACCTTAGCTCGAGAAGCTTACTTTTTAAGTTTAACCGCGCAGTTGGTCCAGCGCAGCCCTATACCTTTAATGTTAACAGGGGGGATTTATCGCCTGCCAGTGGCACAACAAGTCATTGATACCGGCTTTGCCTTATGCGGTATTGCCAGCGCCCTCGCCTTTTATCCCAACTTAGCCAATAAGTGGCGAACACAGCCCGAGTTTATCCCGTCTATTCCAATGGTTAATTGGCAAAGTAAGCCCTTAGCTGGGCTGGCAACTATGGCTATCATTAAACGCCAACTTCGCCGCATAAGCCAAGGGAAACCACCACAAACCAATGATTCCCCCTTGTGGAGTTTAGTGGTCGATCAATTTAGAACGAAACAACGCACTAAGAGTTATCGACATGCTTTAGGCATCACGAACGCTTAAAACACTCATGCTTAACACCGTCTAGATTCAAACACTATCTGTTAAAACGATAAACCTGTTGATTGCTGCTACCGCGCCACAATAGCGCGGGATCAGCTTTATCTTGTTCAAACTTACCGTCAATCATTACATCCACCAAGTTCACCACGGTTTGTTGCTGCTCACTTAGATCAGCAAGTTGGTAACCGGTCCATAACCAAATATCTTTCTCGGGACATTCATCCTTTACCCGCATCACCAATTTCAATATCGCTTCAAGGTTAGCGGGATGCAGCGGATCACCACCGCTTAACGATAAGCCGCGACGGAAAATACGACTGTCGGTTAAATCATTAAGAATCTGATCTTCTAACGCTTGGCTAAATACATGCCCAGCATCGACACGCCAAGTGCTTTGGTTATAGCATCCCTTACAAGCATGCTCGCAACCGCTGACAAATAACGTGCAGCGATTGCCCTCGCCGTTGATCACATCAATACTATGATAAGCACTATAATACATTATAAATGCTTCACTCTGCGCTTCACTTCTTCTTGCTTACCAAAGTTAAACGGCCGTGAATCTGGGCTGCCCAAATAGCCACAAACTCGTCGAATCACAGACACTCGACTAGGTTCGTGATTACCGCATTTGGGGCAAACAAAGCCCTTGCTGGTACAATTGAACTCACCGATATAGCCACAATCGTAACACTCATCAATCGGAGTGTTGGTGCCGTAATATGGCACCCGACTGTAGCTGTAATCCCAAACATTTTCGAGCGCTTCAATATTGTGCTGCATGTTAGGGTATTCGCCGTAGCAAATAAATCCACCATTGGCGATAGCCGGATAAGGTTGTTCAAAATCAATCTTATCGTATGGATTCACTTGCTTTTCAACATCTAAATGGAAACTATTCGTGTAATAGCCTTTATCTGTCACCCCTGCCACCACACCGAACTGAGTCGTATCAAGCTGGCAAAAACGGCTACATAAATTTTCACTAGGAGTACTGTACAAACTAAAACCATAACCCGTTTCTTGCTTCCAAGATTCAGTGGCTTGCTTCAAATGATTAATGATCGCAACAGCTTTCTCACGTAATTGAGCGTTATCAAACACATGTTCAGCATTGCCATACAAGGCATTAATGGTTTCGTGTAGGCCAATAAAGCCTAACGAAATTGACGCACGACCATTTTTAAAGATCTCGCTAACATCATCATCGGCATTTAAGCGCACGCCACACGCCCCTTCCATATAAAGAATTGGTGCCACTCGCGCTTTAACCCCGGTTAACCGAGCAATGCGAGTATCTAACGCTTTGCGTGCAATCAGTAGTCGCTGGTCGAGTAATTGATAAAAACGCTGTTCATCTTGACCTGCTTCCAACGCAATACGCGGTAAGTTAAGGCTAACAACACCTAAATTATTGCGTCCTTCATGTACCAATTGGCCATCTTCTTCATAAGTGCCCAAAAATGAACGACAACCCATCGGAGTTTTAAATGAACCAGTGACTTTCACCACTTGATCATAATTTAAAATATCAGGGTACATGCGCATAGTTGAACAGGTTAATGCCATCTTTTTAATGTCGTAATTGACGTCAGCCGCTTTATGATTCACGCCATCTTTAATCGCAAACACCAATTTAGGGAATACTGCCGTTTTACGGTTTTTACCTAAGCCAGCCATGCGCACAGTTAACATAGATTGCTGAATTAAACGAGATTCCCACGATATCCCCAATCCAAAGCCAAAGGTAACAAAGGGCGTTTGCCCATTGGCGGTATGTAAGGTGTTGACTTCATATTCAAGCGATTGAAACGCGTCATGACACTCTTTTTCGGTTTGAGTCATCGCATAATCTTCCACGTCGGCCACTTGCCATTTTTTAGCGACGCTAAGGTGCTTTTGATAACTAATTTGTACAAACTCAGCTAACACTTCATCAATACGGTTAATCGTTGTGCCACCATAAATATGGCTCGCCACCTGTGCAATAATTTGCGCCGTCACAGCCGTTGCGGTCGAAATCGATTTAGGCGGTTCTATTTCAGCATTGCCCATTTTAAAGCCATGAGTCAGCATGCCGGCTAAATCGATTAACATGCAGTTAAACATCGGGAAAAATGGTGCGTAGTCTAAGTCGTGATAGTGGATTTCGCCCTTTTCATGTGCTTCGACAACATCTTTAGGTAATAAGTGAGTTTTGGCGTAATGCTTGGCAACAATCCCGGCAAGTAAGTCACGTTGAGTGGGGATCACTTTGGCATCTTTATTGGCGTTTTCGTTTAAAATGGCACTGTCTGATTGCTCAACCAAGCCGCGAATAGCACAATTTAATTTACTTTGAGTTTCACGATGGGTATCGCGATCATGGCGATACTCAATGTAATGACGTGCCACCGATTTATACGGCCCAGACATTAATAAGTTTTCGACTGCATGTTGTAGTTCGTGAATATCAACTTCGGTTTTCGCAGCCATTTGCTGTTCAACCGTTTGCGCTAACTGCTGCGCATATTGATGATCTGCTTGACCTGCAGACTCCATTGCTGCTACTACAGCCTCTTTGATCCGACATCCATCAAAGGCGGTTCGACATCCATCTCTTTTCACGACTACAAGCATACGACCATCCTTACAAGCACTATATATAGAACTTTAATTTACAAAAAACACAATATAGAGTGTATTAGACACATTAACGCTGAGCATTACTTTGATCCAGATCATAATTCTCAGCACTACTTAATATTGAAAAACATCTTGCTTTCAGCAAAAGATATTGTAGGAATGTTCACTGATCCGTCGGATAAAAATACAAGGGGAGAGATGGTAAATTGTTTCACAATATGGAGTGTTTTCGTAAATCAATATTGCCATATTCAAACACCGCTAGCGCGGTACTCAACAAGCTAACATAACGCTTAAGCGCGCTACGCTGTCATCGAACACCATTCTAGTCGTCATATCAACAAACTAAGTGACTTGCCAATGACTCTTTATTAAAGGAGCATTGAACATAATGATGACAACAACCCAACTTGGACAATACCGTTATTGCATAAACATTAATCGAGCGGTATCGAACTCGTGCATCCGTAATGGGCACATGACTCATATTCGACACCGCATAAGTGTTAATTTAAGGTCGCTTCAATTAAATGTTGAATATCTTTTACTGCCTGCTCACCCGCTTTAATGGCTTCTTTTGCACGATGAAATTCCATTGTGCCAATGTCATTAACATAAGGCACAATACAAATATCTGGTGGCTCGCCCATTAAACGCGAGCGTTTATGGCGTTGTTCTAAAATATCCATTGATTGTGACATAACGGCCAACATACCTGGATGGGATTTTGAACTGCCTATAGCAAGCTTGTCAGTTAAGACACTCATGTAGTCTTTGCCTTTGCCCCATAAATCCATAAAACCTGATTCAAGCTCTGCCTTTTCATCAATCGTCTCTGACTTACTCGCTTTTCGGCTTTTTACTTGCTCTGGGGCCTTATGAAGTTGATCACGGCGATGACCGTTTAAATCCACTGCAATAACCACATCAACCCCCATCGAACGGGCTAATGACACAGGTACCGGATTGACCACGGCGCCGTCAACAACCCAGCGATGACCTTGCTGTACTGGGGGTAAAAAGCCGGGCATAGAACATGAGGCGCGAACCGCATGGCGTAAGTCACCTTCTTTAAACCAAATCTCTTGTCCAGAATATAAATCGGTAGCCACTGCAGCAAAAGGACGTTTTAACTGTTCAATGTTGATATCGCCAATGCGATTAGCTAAGACATCAAATACTTTCTCGCCGCTAATTAAGCCGCCTTTACGCCAGCCTAAGTCCATTAATCCGAGTACGTCCCAACTCGAAAAACCACTCACCCAGGTTTCAAGTTCACCCAAATGATTATTCGCATAGGCCGCGCCCACTAATGCACCCACTGAACAACCCGCAACTTTGTCAGGGTAAATATCTAACTTGGCTAAACCATTCAATACCCCAATATGTGCCCAACCTTTCGCGGCTCCACTGCCTAGGGCTAATCCCACGGTGAGCTTTGTCATCTTTTTTCCTTCCATGCTCAGCATATTAATCTTTACGAAAAGGTTCGGCAGAATCGACCAATAGCGATGCCGAACGAGGGCAATAATATAAAGCTAAAAAATAGCATAACTAAAGCGACTCTTGTTGGCTATAGCAAGGTGAAACAGCTATAATCACCGGCTTACATTTTTTAGGGGATTTACCTTTGCAATTTACCGATTTTTCGTTGGACAAGCGCCTGCTTGACAGTTTAAAGCACCTTGGCATTTCTACGCCTACCGATGTTCAAGCGCAAGCACTTCCCATTGCCTTATCAGGTAAAGATTTAATGGCATCGTCTAAAACGGGCTCAGGTAAAACCTTAGCGTTTTTACTGCCAGCAATGCAACGGGTAATCTCTTCAAGAGCATTGTCGAAAAAAGATCCTCGGGTACTCATCTTATTACCGACACGTGAATTAGCCCAGCAAGTTTATGGCCAATTACGCTTATTAGTCGCCAATACTCAATATAAGGCCATTAGCGTACTCGGTGGTGAGAACTTTAATGACCAAGCCAAAGCCTTGTCGAGAGATCCTCACTTTATTGTCGCCACGCCTGGACGTATTGCGGACCACTTACAACAGCGTCACTTGTATTTAAATGGCCTAGAATTGTTGGTTCTTGACGAGGCTGACCGTATGCTCGATTTAGGTTTTGCTCCGCAGTTAAAAGCGATTAATGATGCAGCCGATCATAAACGTCGCCAAACCTTGATGTTTTCAGCTACGTTAGATCATGACAGCATTAATGACATTGCCGCAACGCTACTCAAAACACCGAGTCATGTATCGATTGGTGAGTCTTACACAGAACATAAAGACATTGAGCAGCGTATTATTTTGGTGGATCATTTAGACCATAAGCAAGCCTTGCTGCAGCACATTTTAACTCAAGAGCAACACAAGCAAGTAATTGTATTTACGGCAACACGTTCAGACACAGACCGTATAGCCACTTTATTAGCATCACAAGGCTTTACCACCTCTGCGCTCAGTGGTGATTTAAAGCAATCGGCTCGTAACCAGATTATGGATCAATTTGCTCGAGGCCAATCACAGATATTAGTGACCACAGATGTAGCATCACGCGGCCTTGATTTAATCAACGTATCGTTAGTGATTAACTTTGATATGCCAAAGTTTGCTGAAGAATACGTCCATCGTATTGGTCGTACTGGCCGAGCGGGCGCTAAAGGCGATGCGGTCTCATTTGTGGGTCCTAAAGATTGGGACAGCTTTAAAAAAGTACAACTGTTTTTACGTAAAAACTTTGAGCCCACTGTGATTGAAGGCTTAAAAGCTAAGTTTACCGGCCTAAAAGATAAGCCTCAAGCAGGTAAAGCAGCGGTTAGTACCAAAGGTGTTGAAGTCAGTAAAAGAGCCAGCGCCACTAAAAAACCTAAAGCGGCACCCAAGAGTGATAAACGCTTTATTACTGGCGTCGATGTCGGTGATGCGCCAGTACGCCGTAAAGTAAAACCGATTCAAGTTATTGAAGACGACGGCACAACAGAAGACTAAATCGCTCTCAAACTGCGATAACAAATGATGGATGTAGGGTAATCGTTACCCTACACAAATGAACGATAACGACAATGCCAACGGCACTCTCGTATGAATAAACCAGTAAGGATTAACATGAAAATTTGTGGTGTTGAATTAAAAGGCGGCGAAGCCATTATCTGTTTACTGACCTATGAAGGCGAAACGTTTAACGTGCCAGCATGTCGTAAAGTCTCATTCAGTATTTCACAATCGGCAAGCACTGAATCAATTCGTGAATTCAACTTTGCGTTTCAAAAATTAATCGCCGATTATAAAGTCGATGAGATAGCCATTATTGAACGTGAACAAAAAGGTAAATTTGCAGGCAGTGCCACCAGCTTTAAACTGGAAGCAGCCATTCAATTAAGTGATATCCCTGTTACGCTTATTTCTCCTTTGATCGTTAAAGAGCAATTAAAGCGTAACCCACCACAAGTTGACTTTGAATCATTAGATCTAAAACGCGTCCAGCTTAATGCATTTGACGTTGCTTATGTTCAGCATAACCGACTCATCTTCGGTAAAGTGTAATCCACTGCTGCCACCGTTCTATATTGGCGTTACCGATACCGACACAGATAGCGGTAACGTCAAAAACAATCAGTTGACCTATGTCAGACAATAAAGCGCCCAAAGCCCCACCTAAAATGCCCGTCAAATCGGCAAGCCAAGCATTAAAACCCAAAACCGATATAAGCCTGTTGATCACTAGCGCCGACATTAAAAAACAGCAAAATGAGCAAAGTGCGTTACGGTATTTAAACGGTTACCAGCCTGACGTGGTTGATAAAATTCGCCAATTGGTTGATGCAAACGCATTAGGCACCCACTTTTTAACCCGTTACCCGAAAGTACACGACGTTCGCACAGACAAAGCCTTGTATGATATGGCAATAGCATTAAAAAATACGTATATGCGTCAATCAGATCCATTAGCCAAAGTCATTTTTGATGACAAGATTAGCTTAAGCCATCACGCGCTAGGTTTGCATTCATTTGTTAATCGCCGTCAAGGTAATAAAGTCAAAGCCAAAAATGAAATTCGAATTACCTCGCGCTTAAAGCACATTCCGTTTGAGCTATTGCAAATGGTGGTAGTGCACGAATTGGCTCACCTGCGGGAGAAAGAGCACAACAAAGCGTTTTATCAACTGTGCACCTTCATGCTCGCGGATTACCATCAGTTAGAATTTGATATGCGAGTCTGGTTAGTAGCCGAAGAAGTGGGCCAATCGCCTTACGCGAAATAATCGATGAGCTTTTAGCTCAACTTTTTGCTTTTAAAAAGTTGCCCAGAAATTGAGCTCAGACATCATCCAATTAGATTGTGTTGTAACTCATTTCTGGACGAAAATAAGTTACTGCATAGATACAACTGTTTTCACTTCGCATGAGTAAAAGTATTAGATTTTGCGCCCTCTTGTTTAGGCGCTTATTAGCTACACATTTACTGGAATACTGATTTGTTATTTGAGTAAAAGCGATAATAAGCAGAGTGCAAAGGTGTTTCTTGTGTTTCACACCAGTACACCTCTATTAAAGAACTCATTGTTTTTAAGTCACTTACTTGTCCATAAAAATTTACGTAGGGCGTTTTTACTTTTTTTTCAACGAATAACTCAATTGCTTGCTGTGCTCTCTTCTGAGCATGTGAGTGTAAAACTAATTTAGCTTCACGTCCTACAGACGTAGCATCTCCACAAGTAATAACTTCTGAACTATATGCAATACCAGAACAGAATAAAGCAAATAAAATTGAAATATACTTCATCGTTTTCCTGTATCGCTAACACGCAATAAACGGCGAGAAACAGTTTGCTAAAATGGAGCGGAATGAGCCAACTGTTAAGAGTCCGACTTAAAAACCCTTGTTATCATTCGTCTTGCGAGCTACTCTCTTGGGACTAAAGAACCCACAAGCCTCCCGAGTAGCAGTCGTTGGTTGATCCCAAGAGCCACATAAATCTTTTTGATTTTCTGGCGTTCTTGTAAACTGTCTACATTGCCCACATCGATGCATTGGTAGCTCCACTAAATAAAAATAACTTTATGCAAATCAAAATAATTCACCTTTTATTGGCTCCTAACAACTTATTGAACGGCTCGTCAAATAAAGTCTGCCGCTTAAGTTATTGATTAATAGCATCCTACAATTGTTATATCTTTGATGTAAAGCGACAAATTATTCGCCAAATACATCGCCACCCGTTTTTGAAGAAAAGGTTAGTGGCCATGTTATCTGGCAGTTTTTTGATTTATCTATGGGAAATGACAAAAGGCTAGACATCCAACCCTTTGTTAGCCAAATAAATTAATAAGTGAATATCCCACCATTTTAACGAAAGAGAACACTGTAATGACTGATATCGTGATATTTTTCAGTTTACAGTTATTGATGGATAACCGCCCTCTTCGTTCACGTTATTCCCATTCGCCTAATATTTTATTGAGTAACACATTTAATGCTGTTTTTTCATTTTTAGATAAAAAAGCCATTTTTTCTTGCTCTTGTTGATGTAATTCAACAATTACTTTGCCAATTAAAGATTTACCCTTCTCGGTTAGTTGAACTAACTTTCCACGTTTATCTTGTGGGTTATCTACACGCTCGATAAAACCTGCATTAGTGATCCGATTTAACAATTTAGTCAAACCTCCGGAGCTAAACAACATAGAATGAGATAATGCTGTGGCTGATAAACAGTGCGGTGGTGGTTCTTTTCTCAATGTTTCTAATGCACTAAAATCAGCCGATTGGAGGCCATAACGTTCAACTACTTTAGTTAAATTCTGCTGTAAATGTTGGTGAATTCGATGAATTTTTAATATTTCAGGTGAAATATTTTGATTGGATTCCGGCCAATTCTCTGCTGTTTTTGTCAGTATGCTAGTAATTGATTTTTGTTTGCTCATAATCTCATTCCTTGTTAATGAAGACAATATAACTTGCTAGAAAGCTAAAATACAACTACTATCTTCCTTTCTGGAAAGCAAGTTAGGCTGTTATGAGTAAGTTTATTTCTACACCATTATTATTTTTATTGGCGGGTATCTCCGCATTAACACCTTTTGCAACAGACGGGTATTTATCCGCTCTTCCGGTCATGGCTGAAGATCTCAATACGGATATATCATTGATAGCGGTGACGGTTAGTTTGTATATCTTTGGCCTCGCTATTGGTCAATTGATTGGCGGACCATTATCAGACAGATTCGGTCGCAAGCCTGTCATTATCACAGGTTTGGCCATATTTTCCATTGCGAGTTTTTTTATTCCCTATGGCCATTCAATAGAAATGCTTTGGGGATTGCGTATGATCCAAGCTATCGGCGGTGGTATTGCCGTTGTCGGTGTTCCTGCCATTATAAGAGACAACACGTCAGGAAAAGATTCTGCTCGGTTATTTTCATTAATTATGTTGATTACTATGCTGGCTCCTTCAATTGCGCCTTCCGTGGGAACTGTCATTTTAAAGACCCTGGACTGGGGCTGGATTTTTACTTCATTAGCATTGCTCGGTCTTATAGTGACCATATCGGTCATCGTCATCATGCCCAAAGAAACTAAAACTAAACAAAGGGTTAAAAATCGTGGTTACCTTAGTGTGTTTAGAGAACGTCGTGCATTAGGTTATTTATTAGCTCAAGGTTTTGGCTTCTCTGTCTTAATTACTTTTTTGACTAATGCTCCTTTTGCCTACATGGAGCAATTCCATGTTGATGAGGCGTTTTTCTCTGGATTATTGATCCTTAATGTTGCTGGGGTTGCTGTTATAAATCGTCTTAACCATTTTTTATTACAGCGGATTGAGCCGAATCAATTATTGAAAATATTTTTAAGTATTCAGATGCTTGGTGTGTTGATATTGGTGGTTGCAACCGCCTTTTTCCCTAACATTTTGTGGCTAACTGTATTTGGTTTTGTTGCGACAACAGCAACAATAGGAGGAATAATGCCCAATTCAAGTGCCTGTTTTATGAATTATTTTGGTAAAAATGCAGGGATTGCAGCGGCAACCTTAGGTGCGACTCAATATCTTGTTGGGGCAGCAGTGAGCGCTCTAGCAGCAATATTGAGTGATGATTCCCTATGGCCGATTGTGCTTATAATGACGACCGCCACGATCATTGCACTTTGTGGTGCGCTCTACCGACCACAAGCTCAGGCTGAAGATAACGTTCAAAACCTCAGCCATGCTGGTTAAGTTATTTTTTCTGAGTGAAATACATTGAAATACATTGAAATACATAGCTGAAATACATAGCGGCCCATTTTTTGAAATAACAAATAACCCCTTTCTATTTGAGTTGCGATCACCTTGTATAATTTTATCATCGAGCAAATTCAACAGGATGGTTTAACAAATTAGCACTCGATGGCCAATTCATCAGTAATATGGTCGATTTAACACAGCAGGATAGCTTGATATCAATCAAGCCTAAAGTGATGTTATGGGATTAAAAAGTTAGCGTTTAGGCACACGACCAGCGCTGGTAGTTTGCTGCGCCTTGGCGTCATTTTCGGTCTAAATGTACATATACAACACTTAACTTGAGGCCGTTGAAGACTCTTTACAAAAGACTGCGTGAGCCTGAAGGCCTTTCTCGCACATCCATGTGCTTCAAGGCATCCTGCCTATCAGATCCCCATAGGAAGCTATAGCATTTTCACTCTTTACTGCAAGATGAGCCGAAGCAGGCTTCAAATGAAGTTAAAAACTGGATCAATCCCCATAGCGACCTTTTCGCAGCGGTTATTTAATCTATTGGAAAAATGTTGCGGGGCGGCTGGGCGGCTGGGCCAATTATTTTATAAAGAATAAAGAGACAATAGCCGTTGGTTTCCTCTTGGTCTGATGTGGCGAAGCGCCACGATGTTAGTGGCCGCAGGCCATAAATAATAGATCAAAAAAACTGACTCGCAACCATGACTAGGAGAATGAAAAACTAAAATACCAACACAACATGGATACCCGCAAGCCATAAAAAATGCAGCCCTTAGGCTGCATTTTTTATGGCTATCACAACTACACTCGGTGTAATAAGCCTCAGCTAATTAACCCAAATCCATCATCATGCTTCGGCTACGTACCAAAGCTTGAAAGGCGTGTAATTGCTTTTTAGGTAAGACTTTAGCTTCTGCGATGTCGGCTTTCATTGCGTCTACCGGACGACCATTCACAATATACTCATAATGTAAGTGTGGACCCGTTGACGCACCCGTATTACCTGATAATGCAATCACCTGCCCTCGTTTTACACGTTGGCCTCGTTTAACTAAAAATTTCGACAGATGCAGGTAACGAGTACGCACTTTATTGTTATGTTCAATCACAATATAGTTACCCGCGAAAGCATGCTTCTTAACCAGCGTCACCACACCATCACCCGGAGCCACCACTTGAGTACCAATAGGGGTAGCAAAGTCGGTACCATTATGTGGCCGAATCCGACCCGTAATCGGGTGTTTGCGGTTGGGGTTGAACCGAGAACTTAACCGCACAGTTCTATTTAATGGGATACGTTGGAAAGCAGGCGTTAAACTTTGACCTTTAATATCGTAATAGTTGCCATCAGCATTTTGAAACGCGGTAATGTCCCGACGCCCGGTATTAATACGAATGCCTTCAATCGATGTGATACCTGTTGGTTCACCTTCAACAAATTGATCGTTGACTAAAACCGAAAATGTATCACCTGCACGTAACTCACGTGAAAAGTTTAATTTTGACTTTAACAGTGATTCGACTTTCTGAATCTCGGCAGCACTTAGGCCTGCATTTTTAGCCGATACATAAAAAGAGCCGTTAATTTCACCGCCCACAATGCGGTTTTGCCATATGCCATCGATATTAATGTCATTTACGGCGTAAGTTCCGTCTTTAAAACGAGTAAATACCACTTGATGAGCAGGGTTAAAATACAGCTCTAATTTATCAAGTTCACCATCGGCATTATCCCAAAATTGGATGCGGTTACCCGGTAACAGGGTATCTAAAGCTAAAACTTCTAAATCAGCCTCAAGCACTTTATACATGGTTCGTTGGTCAATACCGGCTAATTCAAACAAACGACTTAAGGTATCACCACTTTCAATCACCCGATTTAAAATAGGTGTTGCAGGCTTAACGATCGTCAAAGCTGTATCTTGCTGAGCTATGTGTGGCAATAATGAATCAATATCAATGGCCACAGGAATACGTTGTGATGAAAACTCTTGTTGTGTTGGCCATAAAAGCGCAGCGCCTACAGCAAATACACTTACTAACAAGACTTTCTTGTGCAGGTTTGTCACGTTTGGTAAGTTCAATTGACTTGCGGCTAGCCGCTGGAAGTCCATAACTTTACTTATTAGCAATATCTAATCCACCCTAAAAGACGACTCTTTATATTTATTTTCTTTTACTGCACATTGTTATTGCGACACAGAGGCTAACGTCAGTTAACGCTATGTCATTATCTCATTTTTATAATGAAAATAACCCTACACTTGATACTACGCCATCCGGTAAAAACGGTTTAACATACCGACTTTTGCACTCAAATTACATTCCAACACTCTTTTATATCAAAAAACAATCATATTACAAATATAAAATATTATTTATTTAACCTTTAATTTGAACTCGATTGCAGTAATCACTGGAGTTTGAGGCAGATCACCCTGCATTAATCGCAAATTCATTCTGTAATTTGCTAATACCAAGACCGTTCATTTTATTCACTTTTATCTGTACATCGATCCGCTCTTTCATGGCTTCAATATGGCTAATGACGCCTATCATTTTGCCCGATGCATTTAAATTATCTAATGCATCTAATGCAGTATCTAATGTCTGGCTGTCCAAGGTACCAAAGCCCTCATCTAAAAAGAGTGAGTCAATGCTCGTTTTATGACTTACTAGATCAGATAACGCCAACGCAAGGGCTAAGCTAACTAAAAAGCTCTCACCACCAGACAGTGTACGGGTATCGCGCACTGTGTCACCTTGCCAGGTATCGAGCACTTGTAATTCTAATGCATCTGACTCTTTGCGTTCGAGTAAGTAACGGCCTTGTAAGCGTTCAAGCTGTCGATTCGCTAATGCGACTAAATGATCTAATGTAAGCCCTTGGGCAAATTTACGGAACTTATCGCCTTTTTGTGAGCCTATTAGTGCATGCAAATAAGCGAGGTCGTCGTAAACTTGCTGCTGTTGTGCCTGCTCTTTTAGCAATTGTTGCTGCCCTTCGCGCTTACTTGCATCTAGCTCTAGCTCATGGGTTAACCGCCAAAGCGTCTGCGTTAATTGTTGATGCTCAGAATCGAGGGCTTGATGCCGTTGGAGCATGACGGCTTGTTGGGTTAAATCATAGTTATGTTGTTGACCAAGCAGAGCAAGCTCCGCTTGCAACGCAATGGCTTGCTCAACTAAGGTATTTGCCTTAACAATGTCATTGTCTAACTGTTGTTTAAGCTGTTGCAACCTGTGACGCTCATCAGCACAGAGTAATGCTTGCTCGAAAGCTTGTTGGTCGGAAAATGGGCTCGCTTGTAGAGCACTATTCCATTGGCTTTGTAATTGCTGCCATTCTTGATTAACTTGTGTTGCCTGAACTTGCATGGATTGCTGCTGTGCACTTAAGCTGGCAAGGTGCTTATCTGCTATTTGTAATTGCTGCTGTACTAACTCAAATTGTTGTTGTGCTTGATCTAACACCGTTTGACTGCGTTGTTTTTCATCCTCAATGACTTTATCAGCAAAGACCTCGTTACGTTGACCTAACACAGTACTGAGCTGCGTCTGTACCTTATCAACTTGTTCACTGATCGCGGTTAACTTGGCGGTCTGCTCGTCCGCTTGCTGATGATTGGCCATGAGCTTTTCAGCTGTGATACTCAATTGCTGCTGATTGTCGACAGCCTGCTGCTGCGCTTGAGTCCAACACTCGAGTTGTTGTTGTAACTCGTTGAGCCATATAACGGCATTCACTATTGTTGGCGGCGTTAACCCTGAAGCAGTAATTTGTGTTTCAAGCGCATTGATTAATGCAGTTTGCTGCGCAGTGACGGCCTCAATGTGCTGTTGATGGTTGAGTAAACCTTGCTGCAAGTTATCAAGCTGTTGTTGTAATAACCCTTGCTGATTGATCTGCTTAACGAGCGCTTGCTGTGCTTGAATCACATACTGTTGGTGTTGATGTAACGTTTTTTGACATTGGCTAAGCTCAGTAATGGTGACAGCCAATTGCTGTTGTTTGGTTTCGGTTTGGGCAATGTAATCGGTTAATGCTTGTTCTTGCTGCAAATCCAACTCAAGAGAGATTGATAATGTCTCAGTTTGCTGCCGCCACTGCTGCGCAATGGTTTGAATATCTGTGTGAATTTGACTTAGCTATTGTTGTAAATTGTCATCGTTAACTTGTAACGCCGTTTGCTGATGGTTAAGTTGCTCACCTTGCTGTTTAATCACATCAAGTTCAGCTTGTAACTGTTGCGCCCTTTGCTCGGTAACCGACACATTCAGCGCTTCATAGCGCTCAACTAGCGGATGATCGGTCGAGCCGCACAAGGCGCAAGGCTCACCCGCTTTTAGTTTGGCGCGCTCGATGGTTAAATTGGCAATTTGTTGCTCTTGCTGTAGCAACATTTGAACATCTTTAACTTGCTGATTTTTATCACTCCACTGAGTTCTCACCACAGTAAGAGACTGTAGCAGTGCCTGCAACTCAGTCTTAAATTGCGCCGATTGACGGGTTAACTGCTGACATTGCTGTTGCTGGCGTGCAAACTGGCTAAACAACTGGGTTAATTGATAACGCCCAGATTGCTGCTGAACAACTTGCTGATAATCATCATTAATTTTCGTTTCGTCTTGTCCAGCCAACAGCGTAATTAATGCTTTTTGGCTGTCATCTTGCTGCGCTGTCGCCTGAGTTAGCTCCGCTTGAGCCTGTTGTATTTGCGGCGCGAGCGCAGTGAGTGTGTCTTGAGTTTGTTTTATGCCGGCTTGTTGCTGAGTACATTGGTTATGAATTTGGCTACGTTGGTCACTTAGTTGCACAACTTGTGTGTATTGGGTTTGCCAAGCGGCAAACTTTTTAGCCACTTCTTGACCTTGAGGCAAACTATCAAGTTGATGATCAATTTGCTGCTTCGCCGCTGTCAGCGCCTGTTGCTGGGTCAATAACAGTTGTTGTTGCTCGCGGCCCTTTTGTTGCTGTTCATATGTTTGTTGATGGGTTAATTTGACCTGAGATAACTGATAACTGTGCTGATTAATTTGTTGATCCAGCGGCAGTACTTGCTCATCGATCAACGACAGCAGTGTTTTATGCGCCTGATTAACTTGCTTAACCTGTTGCTGGCCCTGTGTGTGCTGGTGTTTATGGGTTTGCAGTGCCGTTTCAGCTTGCTCGGTTTGTTGGCTTAATTGACGGATCTGTGCGGTTAACTCTTGGACTTTTTTGTGCGCTTTTTGCTGTTGCTCAAATAATGGCAAAATGTGTTGTGCCGGCTCGCTATGCTGCAATTGTATTAACGCTTCACTATGTTGCTGCTGGCACGTTAGCGCGTCTTGCTGTTCGCCCTGAACCTTTACCAATGCCTGCTGTGCTTGCTCAGAATTAGTGGCCCAAGTGATAAATTGGCTTAACTGAGTCAGTTGTAATTGTTGCTGCACCAATGTTTGTTTAAATTGTTCAATTTGTTTATTTTGTTGATCGACTTGTTGTTCATCAAACAACTCGACACTGCCCAGTTTGGCCTCGAGTAATTTCACATTAGTCTTGGCTTCACTAAAGTGCTGATGAACCCGCTCAGAAATAAGCCCGTAAATTTCAGTACCGGTGAGCTCTTCAAGTAATTCCGCTCGGTCATTGGCATCGGCATTCAAAAAAGCGGCAAACTGCCCTTGAGATAACATCATCGATTTAGTGAAGCGAGCAAAGTCGAGCCCGGTGATCTGTTCAATGAGTTCCGTTTTGCGCTTTATTTGACTGGCAAGAATTTTACCGTCACTCAGTTGTGCCAGTTCCACTTGAGCATCTTGCAAGTTACCGTCGGCTTTGTCGCGCGAGCGACGTTGGCTCCAAAAGGCGCGGTAGGCAATGCCTTTCACTTCAAATTCGACTTCGGCTAAACACTCTGCGGTGCCGCGAGTCATTAACTCGTTAGTGGTTTTAGAGATATTATTTAACCGCGGCGTTCGGTGGTAAAGCGCTAAGCAAATGGCATCGAGTATCGTGGTTTTGCCTGAACCCGTTGGGCCTGTGATGGCAAATAGTCCGTTTTCAGCAAAAGGCGATTGGGTAAAGTCGATTTTCCACTCGTTTTTAAGCGAGTTAATATTTTTAAAACGAAGGCTTAAAATTTTCATGACTGTTCACCGTCTGTAGCACTTTTTGTTGCAACCTCTGTTTTACCATGATGGGTCATCGTTTCTTGCAGAACATGGCTCGCGGCGGTTTCTTGGGTGTTTCGCTCTGACTCCACCTCGGCAACTATTTGGCTAAAGCGCTGCTTAATTCGGCCTAATTGTGCCTGTTGGGGATCGCTGTCAAATTGCTCTTGGGCTAAACGGCGCGCAAACACTTCCTCGACACTCAACTCGGATAAGGTTTCATTATCAAGCTTTTTAATGTGTTGCTGTCGTTGACTACGGGCACGCTTTAATTGCAATACCTCAACCGCCTTGTCTTGAGTCATGTCAGCAATACGAGACTGTAGATCAGACAAATAGTCTTGCTGCGATACTTCAATGCTTAACCAAGTGGTTTTTGTCGCGGCTGTTTGAGAAGAAAATGCATTTATCTGCTGCTCAATGCTATCTAAATCACCTTTTAGCACCTGCATGGGCTGAAAAATAGGCACCATTAATGGCGTGACGAGGGATAATTGAGCATCAGTAAATTCAACCAAAAACACTGATTTATTACTGGTGTTATTGGTCGATAGTTCATCAAAACTTAATGCTATCGGTGAGCCGCTGTAACGAATATGCGCAGATTTCGCCACCACTTGTGGGCGATGAATATGGCCTAATGCAATGTAGTCTGCCGCGGGGAAATGTGCCGCATTAAAGGCATCTAAACTGCCAATATAGATATCACGTACTGATTCTGAAGTGCTGGCTCCTACCGTGGTTAAATGACCTGTCGCCACAATGGGTACCTGCGTGGTAAATGTGCTATTGAGCTGCTTAGCTTGCTCAAAACAACGCTGATATAACGCACTAATGGCATCACCCAGTTTGCGTTGCTTATCCATTGAAGACTCACCAGATTCACTTAACACTACATCACGTGGGCGTAAAAAAGGTAACCCACATAAAATAGCCCCAATTTCACCTTGGCGGGTTTTAAGTGCAAATACATGCTCTTCAAAATGTTCTAATGCACCAGGGATCACGATAGTATTAAGGCAAGCCAGTAGATGTTTAGATTCATTCAAGGTCGAAACAGAATCGTGATTACCGCCCAGTAAAATCAGCTGGCAACCCGTTTGTTGAATTTGAACAATAAATTGATTGTACAGTGCTCTGGCATAACTTGGCGGAGTGCCAGTATCGAAAATATCGCCAGCAACAATAATGGCATCAACTTGATGGAGGCTTATTTGCTCAAGTAACCATGTCATAAAGGCTTGGTGCTCGGCTGCGCGGCTTTTGCCATAAAAATATTGGCCAAGATGCCAATCTGATGTGTGAATGATGCGCATAACATCCCTTTAAATATAAACAAACATGAACGTCAAATAATGATGGCGTGAATAAGCCCAAATTATCGATACTATGACCACATGTAGATCACATGTATTGCGACCACAATAATTTCCCGCTCATACCTAATGACATCACCACCACCAAAGGTTTAATAATTTTAACCCCTTTAGTGACCACTAAACGTGAGCCTAACGTTGCGCCAACCGCTTGGCCAACGAGCATAATTAATCCCAGCACGACCGCCACTTGCCCCCCGATAAGAAAGAAAATTAGCGAGGCGATGTTAGTCGCAAAGTTTAATAATTTAGCATGAGCAGTTGCTTTGGCTAAACCAAACCCAGCCAATGAGACAAACGCTAACGCAAAGAAACTCCCAGTACCGGGACCGAAAAAACCATCATAAAACCCAACGACTAATGCCGCAGTGAAGGCAAAAACACTCGGAGTAAGAATTTGCTGGCGATCTTGCTCGCTAATTTTTTTAGAGAATAAAAAATAACAGCCAATCGCTAAAATCAAAAATGGTAGCACCACTTCCAGTAGTTTTGCATCGATCATTTGTACTAATATTGTGCCGATAGAGGCACCGATAAATGCGCATAACAATGACAGTTTTATGCTAGGCAAATCAACCATTCCTTTGCGCACAAAATATAAACTCGCAAAAAAACTACCACCACATGCTTGCAGTTTATTGGTACCCAATGCGGCCGCAGGCGGCAATCCCGCCCACATTAATGCCGGTATAGTCAGTAACCCTCCGCCACCGGCAATCGCGTCAATAAAACCCGCAACCAAAGCAACAAAAAATAAAATAACCGCGAGCTGGAGCGTGAGTTCAAACATTACGTTTCTCGTTATTAGCAACAAGGGTGAAGTCGGTAAGACATAAGACGAGGCGTTATTAGACAATCTTTATCGTCAAAATACAAAGCGTTCCGAGATATTTATTCAATTTTACTTAACTAATAGCGACTCTGGAAAATAAATGATTATTAAATAGCTCAATGTTTGACTATTCACCTTCCATTGATAGTCGTTGATGCAACACAAGCACTTTGCGGTTCACTTATGCATTGGTATAGTAGCCAACCTAATGTAAATTTGGCTGAAGGTTTTATTATGATTGTTATTACGGGCGCGAGCAGCGGCTTAGGCGCTGCACTGACTCAACAATATGCAGCAGAAGATCATACCCTGTTGATCACTGGTCGCAGTGAGCAAAAATTAGCGGATGTAATGGCCAGCTTGACTCCTCTTGAGCAAGTTAAGGTGCAGACTCACGCAGCAGACTTATGTGTGGCAGAAGAGGTCAGTGATTTATTTTCGCGTTTATCAACGCCACCAAGCAGCGTGATCCATTGTGCTGGTAGTGGTTATTTTGGCCCAATTGAACAGCAAACGCCGCAAGCTATTAATCAGTTGATCAACAACAACCTAACTTCAAGCATTCTGGTATTACGAGAGTTGGTAAGTCGTTATCGCGATCACAAGGTCACGGTTATCGTGGTGATGTCGACCGCAGCGCAAGCAGGTAAAGCCAATGAGTCAACCTATTGTGCAGTAAAATGGGCGGTTAAAGGCTTAGTTGAATCGTTGCGATTAGAATTAAAAGATAGCCCGATGAAATTAATTGCGGTATATCCAGGAGGAATGGCAACAGACTTTTGGCAAACTAGTGGCAAAGACATTAATACCTCAAGCTTTATGACCGCAACAGAAGCCGCCGCCATGCTCAAACAAGCCTTAATAGCGACAGAACATGGTTATGTCTCTGACATCACCATTAACCGAGGTTAATATTCCGTTAATTAGTTAACCTAAAGTAGAACGAACGGTTTATTATCCCAAGTTAACTGCTAGTGATGTTTTTGAGTTTGGGTTTATTTGGGTAAAAATGGTTTGGTTGACCAATACCAGCAATATATCCACCCTGCGGGCGCAAAAATAACGTTTAACACTATGGCGTAAAAACCAACTAACGGTAAATTAGGGGTTTTACCTTTGGCAAACTTTAAGGTAAAGAACACCACAACCAAGGTTAAAACGAAAATAATTTGACCAATCAATGTGGCATTTAAATTCATGATGTTACCCTTTTAACCATCAAGCCCGTTATGCTGAAATAGCAACGACGTTGCTGATGATACCTCATATTAGATTATTGATAAGGCTACTACAATGTGTAAAAAAGTCGTCGTAATACTGCTGTCGATAAGCCTTGTTCTGGGCTTGTCAGCTTGCGCTGAATTAAAACACACTGGCAAAGAAATTGGTCACACCACCAAAAAAGTGACCACTGCAATCGGTCACGGGACCCGCGATACCGTCAAGGCCATTGGTCACGGAACCAAAGAAGTCATTAATGACATAAAAGAAGATGACTAAACCCTGTCGCTTTATATCATCAAAAAGCCGTTAATGCTGGGCATTAACGGCTTTTTGATTCATTGAATGATTCATTGAATGATTCATTCAATAAATCAATCTTTAGTGATGGCGATGTTAGTGCTTGCAATGCTCGCTGTGCACATGGTCATCATCAGTAAATTCACTATCGCTAGCTTGGTTTTGCATTACGCCCCAACCATCAGAAATACCGTCAAACTCTTGCGCAAAGCTATTTAACTCAGTTTCTTTGGCAACAAGTGCTGCGTAATCAGGTACCATTTGCAGGCAAACAATCACTTCCCACTTAGTGCTTTCTTCATCAAAGTTAACCTCAAGCTCACCTTGCATGTCGGTTTGACTTAATGCTTCTAACGCCGATTCGGCATCACGTTGGTCATCAAACACTAAGAAGAAATCTACTTCTATTGATTGAGTAAGGTCAATACCGGCATCAGCCATTGCAGCCAACATTTGGCCATTATCATCGTCTGGGAATTGCATTTATCAATCCTTAGTCTGCAGGAACAATTTCAATTGTCGCGTCATTGAACGAAATTATATCGCCAACAACACACTTTTTACGTTTACGAGTATCAACGTCACCATTGACGGTAACTTGACCTTCAGTAATGACATGCTTTGCTTCGCCACCGCCGTTCACTAAACCGAGTACTTTTAGTACTTTGTACAGTTCTACGAATTCATCACCTTGAAGTAATGCAAACGCTTGAGTTTGAGTCGTCACAATAATCGCCTTTTAATCAAAATATGCTGGCTATTATAGCCTATGCCAGTTTAGCAAGCATCAAGCATTTTGAATGGGCTACTAAACGCATATTGAAACCCTAATTGATGACTGATTAATTGACCGTCGATAATTTTGCTTGGCTGTTGCTGCTGATTAAACTGCGGGGCAATTAATCCAAGATGCTCGGCGGCGGCAGCATAAAACGCTCCACGAGTAGGATGTTCATTTGCTGTGAGATTATAAATCGGTAACGTATCCGTACGAGAAAGGATCAAGCTAACGGCTGCAATACAGTCATCTAAATGCACTAGGTTAACCGCTACATTAGCGCCGCTAACATCGGTTTTACCCGCAAAAAAACGTCCCGGATGACGCTTAGGTCCAACTAAGCCTGAAAATCGCACAACACAGCTATTTGCCATTGCTGAAAATATGGCTTCAGCTTGCAATAAGGTGTGACGGGTATCATTAAATGCGCCAGCATCTTGTTCGGTTACCGTTTGATTTAGCGACGGATAGACCCCAGTGGAACTGATAAAAATAACTTTTTGATATTGGCGTTCACCCATCAAATTTTTCAACTGGGTTAAATAGCCAAGATAGTCAGTTTCACCTCGTCGCAGTCCTGGCGGTAAGTTAATCACAATGGCGTCAGCATCGAATAAAGTCGCCTTTTTTACCTGGGTAGTCACATTCGCCAAATCTAATTGATAAGCCTCAATACCAGCTTGCTGTAATTGAGCTAAATCATCAGGATGACGTTTTGACGCTTTAACCTGAAAACCTTGTTTCATTAATTGTGTGGCGAGCGGAAAACCAAACCAACCGCATCCGATAAGGGTAATTGTGTTCATCTATCCTCAATATTACTTCGTTAAGTCTTAATGATTGAAGTTATTGAAGTAAAAGCTGATTGGACTATTAACTTGCAATGTTTTCATTGCCCCATCAGATAAGTCATCTAACTTTACAACTTCTTTCACTTGGACATCTTCATTAATTAAAAATCGAAAGCTAGGCTCTGCACCGCTGACATTACAAGACCACACATGTGGCTGCTTGACATCGGCGGTAGTCATCATCACCTTCGCGATGCTGTCGTCAGTTAAGCGCACTATAGTGCCAGGTGGATAGATACCTAAAATTTTGACTAACACCGAAATCAAATTATCACTGTGTTTACTACTGTGAGTTTTAAATAAAATACCCAGTGCAATTTGCGGAGTCTGGTATTGGTGTAATAAGGTTTCATAGTCATTGGCTAATGACACTATTTGGGTGGTGAGTAAAATGTTGGCTTCAGTCAAATGATGAGGATAACCACTGCCATCAATAAACTCGTGATGATGCAACACAATGTCTAACATAGCGTCAGGAAATAACCCCGTCCGCTTAAGCATCTCATGGCCAAAATTAGGGTGCATTTTTAAAAAATTACTTTCATGATCGCTTAACTCACCACGCTTACGCCTGATAACATCAGGCACTTTGAGTTTACCGATATCGTGAAACAAGCTGCCTAATGCAACGTCACGGACATCTTTTTTAGGCAGTGATAATGTGTGGCCAATCATCATAGAAATAACCGCGACTGAAATACCATGTTGAGTCACACTCACATCCGTCTCACCACTGCTCACTAAGGTTAAGTGAGGGGTTTCGCTTTCATACAAATGTTCAACTAAATCTTCGACTAACGTAGCAGTTTCACGATAAGCGCCTTCGGGATCACTCACTATTTTACCAAATCCCGTTCTGATATCATTAACTGATTTCAAAAATCGCTGTTGACTGACTCGGATACTTTTTTTAGCCAATGGTCGATAATCAATGTCTTGATTAACGACTTTTTCGGGCTGTTCAATTTCAACAGGAACATCAATTTTAGGCAGTAAGTCATGCCCATCAACCAGGTACACAAATGACACATCGAGACCTTTGATCATCTCGATTTGAATTTGTTGTTCAATCTTAACTTTACTGCGAAAAAAAGGATGGCTTGTCCATGACAAAGGCAGCTTAACGGTTAACCCGATAACCATTTGCGATACAGGTATTTGTGTTAATTCGACTTTAGCCAAAGTATTGATCCTTTTCACATTCGCCACGTTATAGCTAAGATGATAATGTCATTCTTACACTAACATTTTCAGTAATAGAGTTATGTGTATCAAGGCCTTACATCTTTACCTTTTGGATCACAGTTAATATAGAGCATTTATACCAAGCCGTACATTGTTTAGTATGTTACTTGATCTCGTCATCAGATGAGGTTTCAACTTTTACTGCGGTATCATCTGCTGTCCAGTCGGCAAAGTAGTAATATAACCTCTTTGATTTAAACACATAAATGACTGACCAAAATAGAAAAAGTGCATCAATCGAATAGCTAATTTTAAACAAATAGTCATCGTGCACCATCCGCTGAAATAAAAATAGTCCATCAACAATGAGTAATCCCCATAACAACCAACCACTATATCGAAATAAAGGCATTAATATCGGCCAACTGCGTTTACGCTCGGCAATAATAAGTCCATAAATCAACACCGCACCGACACCGGTAATTAAGGCCAATATAAAATCGCTTTTTTCAGGATAAAACAACCGAACTAAACCTGATCGATCATTAAACTGGGTCAAGGATGCAATAAAAATACACCAGCCACGGGCTAAGAAAACCAAGATCAAATATAAAAACAAGGGTGGTTTTATGTGGCCGCGATCATCAAGCCAAGTAATATTACTAAAATTCACAATAAACTCTTATCGGCGGCCACAAGTATAAATTAAGCATCAATATCATCAGCATTAGTTGGATGCATTCAGTAAATCCAGCAAACCTTGTTCATCTATCACAGTAACACCCAACGCCTCTGCTTTTGCGAGCTTAGAGCCAGCAGCCTCACCCGCGACAACACAATCGGTATTTTTAGATACACTGCCGGCTACTTTTGCCCCTAATGCCTGTAAGCGTGCTTTGGCGTCATTGCGATTAAGTTGCGTCAATGTACCGGTTAACACCCAAGTTTGACCTTTTAGGCTCAATTGCGACTCATCAGCTTTTTCTATTACAGGCCAAGTAATTCCGGCGTTAAGCAGCTGCTCAATCACTTCAATGTTATGGGACTGAGCAAAAAATTGACGGATATGTTTTGCCACAATTTCACCCACATCTGCCACTTCAAGTAATTGCTCGACACTGGCATCGCAGATCAGCTCAAAATCGGCAAAGTGTTGTGCTAAGTTGGCAGCAGTAGCCTCGCCAACTTCACGAATGCCTAAACTATATAAAAAACGCGCCAACGTGGTCGTTTTAGCCTCTTTAATAGCAGCGACAATATTAGTCGCTGACTTCATTGCCATGCGATCTAACATAGTGACAGTCGAAGGCGTTAGCTTAAATAAGTCTGCAGGGGTTTTAACCAATTCTTTATCGATCAGTTGTTCGACAATTTTGTCACCCATGCCGTCAATATTTAATGCTTTACGGGAGGCAAAATGTTTAATGGCCTCTTTACGCTGAGCTTCACAAAATAATCCTCCACTGCAACGCGCTGTGGCTTCGCCCTCTAAACGCTCAACAGTACTTTGGCAAACAGGGCAGTGATCGGGAAAGATTATATCTTGAGCCTCATCGAGACGTTTTTCTGGAACAATCGCGACAATTTGCGGGATCACATCACCGGCGCGACGAATAATCACGGTGTCGCCAATCTTAACGCCTAAACGGGCAATTTCATCAGCATTGTGCAAGGTGGCATTAGACACAGTTACGCCACCGACAAATACAGGTTTGAGACGGGCAAC
The DNA here is from genome assembly GCF_040309905.1 of Shewanella sp. CAL98-MNA-CIBAN-0140. NCBI lineage: Bacteria > Pseudomonadati > Pseudomonadota > Gammaproteobacteria > Alteromonadales > Shewanellaceae > Shewanella > Shewanella sp. CAL98-MNA-CIBAN-0140. Next base: position 58,928 of record NZ_JBEOPI010000006.1, on the reverse strand, counting down.
CGGAGTGACAGCGCCCGTTCTACCTACCTGAAAATCAACCGACTCTAACAGGGTCATTTCTTCTTGTGCTGGGAATTTGTATGCGATGGCCCATCGAGGTGCTTTGGCTACAAAGCCCAGAGTCAGCTGCTTAGCAATGTCATTGACCTTAATCACCACACCATCAATTTCATAGGCAAGCGCACTGCGCCTGGCCATAATATCAGCATAATACGCGTATACTTTATCGACTGAATCAGCCACTTTTACTTCACTGCTGACCGGGACGCCCCATTGTTTTAATTGAGACAACTGGCCAAAATGGCTTGTTTGCATCGGTTGTGATTCACCTTCCACCACGCCTAATGCATAAGCATAAAATCCTAGTGCGCGTGCAGCGGTAATTTTACTGTCTAATTGGCGTAAACTGCCTGCCGCGGCGTTACGCGGATTAACAAATACTTTGTCGCCTTTACCGATTTGACGCTGGTTTAACGCCTCAAATGCCGCTTTGGGCATAAACACTTCACCACGAACTTCAACTAAATCCGGAAATCCTTCACCACGTAATTTAAGTGGGATGGATCTAATTGTGCGCACATTTTCAGTAATATCTTCACCCACACTACCATCACCTCGTGTTGCTGCGCGTTCAAGAACGCCCAAACGATAGGTAATACTCACCGCGAGACCATCGAGTTTAGGTTCGCAAACATACTCAGTGCTATCGACTTTATCGATAATACGCTTGTTAAATGCCGCAAAATCAACTTGCTCAAACGCATTGTCGAGGCTTAACATCGGTTTAAGGTGGGTAATTTGGGAAAATTTTTGTAAGGCCATCCCACCGACTCGTTGGGTCGGTGAATCTATGGCTTTACATTGCGGATAGTCACGCTCTAACTCAGTTAAGCGTTTAATTAATCTATCGTATTCAGCATCGGGTATCGACGGAGCATCATCAACGTAATAGCGAATATTATGTTGATTAATAGTGTGAGTCAGTTGATCCATTTCAGTTTGAATAGCGTGCATTGTGGTATCCGTCATACGAGTTGTAACCGTGATATTCTTGATAAAGAGTAAAGGCATAAAACAATTAAGGCCGCTGCTGCGGCCTTAATAAAAATATCTACCTACGCCGCATTCAGTCGTCGTAGATAATCTTTTTTGGTCTCATCTGACCAAGGTTGACGTTGTCCGTCTAATAATTGGGCACCGAGATCATCGGCAATTTGATAGGCCGAGTTCAGCATTATGGTAAAGTTCATTAACGGATCACCATAACAAGGTAATGTCATAAATAACACCACGCCTTGAGTGACAAACTGCTCCATTTGATCTGGGTCAAAGATGCCAGGTTTTAACATGTTAGCGAGTGAAAACAGCACCTTGCCCGTGCCGGCATTATCAATGTGGCGATGAAAAATATCCATCTCACCGAATTTAAAATTAAGCGATAACAAGCTTGGCAGTAATTCTGCTCCCTGAATTTGCTCACCTTCTTTAGCAACAATATGCAGCACTAATACATCGGTAGGCTCAGCAAGTTCATTAACAGGCGCATCCGCAGGCGGATTAATGTTAACGCTAGGGTCAACTTCAGTATCAACTTCAGCATCAACTTTAGGCACTGCAGCTTGCCCCGTTGGCTTAATCGGATCCGGTTTGGTTACAGTAGGCTTACCTGTGTAGCTTTCTAACTTGGCCGTACTGGTTGAAGGATTAAATATCTTTTTAGGGGTGTTCATTGACACGTTTGCAGTGGGTTCGGGTTGAACCTCATCGTCAACAAATAACGCTTGTTGAGTGGGGTGCGCCGCTTTAGGTTCAACATGGGCAGGCTTAGACTTTTTAGGATCAGGCTGACGCAACGAGTCACGTAGTGGAGTGTCCGATAACCTAGCCTCGCTCGGATTGGATTTTTGGCTTAACTGGGTCTTAAGTATCGGCTTAACAACGGGTTCTTCAATGTCATCTGATTTGCGCACGCGCACTTTACCAATACCATCTGCGTCAAAACCTTCAGAGTCTGTACGTTCAGCTTGGTCTTTATAAAATCCAGCCATCGGACTTTGCTTCATTGATTTAGGTTGTTGTTTACGAATCGACCAAAAACCGTGCACTAACACCGCAATAATTGCGATTGCGCCTAATACGAACAACACAAGTTGTAAATCTTTCATTAGATTCCCTGTCTTCCTAATTTATACCGCGTCAGCCATGGCGACGGCGGCTTCAATGTCCACTGCGACTATCCTTGAAACGCCAGGTTCATGCATAGTAACGCCAATAAGTTGATCAGCCATTTCCATTGTTATTTTATTATGACTGATATAAATAAATTGCACACTTTGTGACATTTCTTTCAGTAAGCGACAAAAACGTTCGACGTTGGCGTCATCCAAAGGTGCATCGACTTCATCGAGCATACAAAAAGGTGCTGGATTCAGTCTAAAAATAGCAAAGACTAATGATAATGCGGTTAACGCTTTTTCTCCACCACTTAGTAAATGTATGGTGCTATTCTTCTTACCTGGCGGCTGTGCCATGATAGTAACACCCGTTTCGAGCAGGTCATCACCGGTTAATGCCAAATAAGCCTTTCCCCCGCCAAATACCTTTGGAAATAGTAGCCCTAAGTCATGGTTTACCGTTTCGAATGTGGCCTTAAAACGGCTTCGGGTTTCTTTGTCTATCTTACGGATAGCGTCTTCTAAGATCGCTAACCCTTTATTTAAGTCGTCGTCTTGACTGTCTAAATAGGCTTTTCGTTCTCGTTGCGATTCAAATTCTTCAATGGCGGCAAGGTTGATGGCACCTAAACGTAAAATGTTTTGTTTTACTTTTTCAAGCTGTTGCGCCCAAACATCAACAGATGCATGTTCAGGGATTTCGACAATGACTTGTTGTAGCTGAATTTGCTGTTCTTGCAGCAATTGCAGCTGCGCATTCGCCTGCCCTTTTAAGCCCTCACGACGTAACTTTAACGTGCTTATCGCTTGAGTCAAGTCTTGTAACACTACAAGCTGTTGTTTTTGCATCAATACTAAACTGTCTAAGCTAGTTTGAAGCTCTGCTTGTTGGGAACGATTTTGTTGTAATTGTCGCTGCAGGGCTTGCTGTTGCTCAAGAGCATGTGCCAGTTGCGTTGATAATTGGCTTAAATGATGTTGACCTCGTTGTTGCTGATTGTCGAGCAACATTTGTTGTAGCTGAGATAATTGGCTTGCTAATTCTGTCTGTTTTTCATGTTGTTGCTTTAATTTCTGCTCGCTTAATGCATGTTGGGTGGCATGTTGTTGCACTTGTGTTTGCTGCTGCTTAACACGATTAGCAGCATCACCGCGAATGGCTTTGGTTTCACGTAACTGAGCTTGACTCGTTTGCCAAGCTTGCTGGGCAACGTCGTGTTGATTCATCGCCAGTAACAATGCATCTTCTTGGGTCGAGACTTGTTCTTCAAAGACCTCTACTTGCATTTTTTTATCGCATATTTGCTGTTCGAGCTTGGCGATTGATTGACTGCATTGTTGTTGTTTATCGCGTTTTTCAACCATTTGCTGAGTTAAACTGGTCACTAACGAGTGCAGTTTTGTTTGTTGGATCTGTAACTGATGACAGCTTTGTTGGCATTGACTCAGTGCCACCTGAGTTGACGTGGCGATATGGGTTAACGATGTTAACGCTTGTTGAGACGATGACAGCTGCTGCTCAAGCACGGCTGATTGCTGGCTTAAGCTTAATCGTTCTTGGCTTAGGACAATCGCCGATTGCCCAGACTGAGTAGGGTTAAGTACAAAACCATGGCCAATCAACAAGCCTTCTTGGGTGGCAATATATTGATCAGATTGCAATGTCGGCAATATCGTTTTTGCTTCACGGACACTCGACGCCCACACCACTGTTTGTAACCACGGCGCTAAATTTACCGGGGTCGTTAATGCGGGATAAACCACTTGATGTTGCTGTTCAAAACCTACTAATGGTTCTGTAACACTTAACAAGGATGTTTGGTCCAGCGCTAAAACAGGTAATTGACTTAATCCTTGTAAGACGTTGTCGACGGCTTTTTCCCAACCTGGCACCACCTCAATTACTTGCCATAATTGTTGGCCATCATCTTGGGTATGATCCGCAAGCAGCTCATCAATAAATTGCAATCGTGAATGATGATGAGTCACCGATTGCTTTAGTGTTTGATAAGTATCGCTAGCTTGAGTCACGCCCTGCTGCTGCTCGATTAATGAGAGTTCAAGCTGACTGTGTTGCAGCTGTTTATCATTGAGTTGTTGTTCAATACTGGCTAATTCTGTGGCACTGCTTTGCAACTGTTGTTGCCCATCTTGTTGGGTTAACGCCGCCAGTTCAAGCTGTGATTGTGATAAATGCTGCTGGTCTTGAAGTAAACTTTGCTGCTGGTGACTGAGGGTTGATTGGCTCAGGGCTAACTGCATTTTATTGGCGGCTAAGGTTTCGGCATACTGGGTTAACTGACGTTGCTGAGCATCAAACGTCTCTTCAATAGCAAAGACTTGCTCATCGATCTGCTCAAGCGCCTGACTCGCCTGTTCATAAGCGGGTTGATGAGTATTAACTTGCTCAACCAATCGCTGATGAACATGGTTCATATCGACAATCTTATCGTCAGCTTGTTGGATCTGCTGCTGTAATAGTTGAATTTGTTGCTGCAACTGGGTGTCTTGTTGCTGCTGATGTGCAAGCTGTTGCTCAAGTTTGCTCATGGTATTACCGGTTTGGTAATACTGTTCAACCAGTTTATGTTCGGCATCACTGAGTTCTGCCAATTGCTGTTTCAGCTCGATAACACTGGTATCTGCTTGCTGCGCGGTCTTTGCTAACGCTTCAGCCTTGAGCTCACGTTCAGCGGTTTCGGCATCGAGTCTGTCGGTTTGCAGCAACAGTTGTTGATATCGCATAACCAATAGTTGGCTATGTAACTGGCGTTCACTATTTTTTAATTCTCGATACTGCAGAGCCGCTGTTGCTTGTTGCGATAATTTGTCTAACTGGGTACCGAGCTCAACCCGGATATCATTTAAACGTTCGAGGTTTTCACGGGTATGACGAATTCGGTTTTCGGTTTCTCGGCGGCGCTCTTTATAACGAGAAATGCCCGCAGCCTCTTCAATAAACACTCTTAACTCTTGAGGTTTAGATTCGATTAAGCGTGAAATGGTACCTTGCTCGATAATGGCATAGCTACGCGGCCCAAGGCCAGTGCCCATAAATAAGTCGGTAATATCTTTTCGACGACATTTTTGGCCATTTAAAAAATAATTTGATTCACTATCACGATTAACTTGTCGTTTAACCGAAATTTCTTGATAACTGGCGTACTGGCCAGTGAGCCTTCCCTGAATGTTCTCGAACACCAGTTCGACACCCGCAACAGAAATAGGCTTACGTGCCGATGAGCCGTTAAAAATCACATCGGTCATAGAATCGCCACGTAGTTGCTTTGCCGAACTTTCACCCAGCACCCAGCGCACGGCATCAATCACATTGGATTTTCCGCAGCCATTAGGGCCGATAATTGCCGACAAGGCATTATCAAATGGGATTTTAGTTGGGTCTACAAACGACTTAAATCCAGCAAGTTTTATGTGTTTTAATTTCATGTTGCCAGTTCAGGTACGCTATAAATGGAAAAAGCAGTTCACTTTAGCAATTGAGATCCATTTTGTAACGATTTTTATCCTTTAGACACCGTTTATCACTTGTTTTATTGCGCTAGGCTGGTCAAAATCAATTATATAAGTCACAGAATAGGCAGTCTTAATGGTCAGCAATTCGAAAATCGGTAACAAGAGTGGTGTAAATTATTTTATCCAAGGGTTTCAACTAATTAAACAACCGGGATTACGCTCATTTGTTTTTATTCCACTGATGATCAATTTAGTCTTATTTGCCTCCGCGATGTATTTTGCGCTAGGACAATTAACAGAGCTATTTACATGGATGGATAGTCAACTTCCAGAATATCTAAGCTGGTTGAATTTTCTGTTGTGGCCATTAGCGGTATTAACGATGTTAGTGGTGATGTCATTTCTATTTAGCTCAGTGATGAACTGGATTGCGGCACCTTTTAATGGCTTATTGGCCGAAAAGGTAGAACAACACCTCACAGGGAAAAGCTTAAATACCGGTAACTCCGTCGATATGATTAAAGATTTACCGCGTATTTTTGGCCGAGAATGGATAAAACTTAAATACTACTTGCCACGAGCATTATTGTTTTTAGTCTTATTTTGGTTACCTATTGTCGGTCAAACCGCAGCACCCATTTTATGGTTTATATTTACAGCATGGATGATGGCGATTCAATATTGCGACTTTCCATTTGATAATCATAAAGTCAGTTTTGATGACATGAAATTTGCTCTGAGAAATACCAAGGGGTCTAGTTTTAGCTTCGGTGCTACTGTGACACTGTTTTCAATGATCCCCATTGTTAACTTTGTCGTCATGCCAGTCGCCATTTGTGGTGCAACGGCAATGTGGGTCGATAAATATCGAGAGGCCTATAAAAATAACGCTATCGCCCCAGACTAATCCATAGAGGGCGAATCTATAAAAGAATAGCCCAAAGCGTCATCGCCTAGATTGCACAGCCTAAGCCCAATGCCTAGCATCGGGCTTTTTCATTATATCCCCCGCACTGATTTAACATTCCGAGACAATTTTACGATACTTTAATTCCCGTTGGGCCTAGGTGTTAATGTCTTTTTTACGCCACTTTTTGCGACAACTTTTTGCTACAACTGTCTGCGATAACTGTCTGCAATAATAAAAATGAAAAAGAGTAGCCAACAATAATAGTGATCAACGATTTAATCCCAGCTAACGGCTTACTCCAGATAAACGACCTTACACTGGCTGTAGTATTGAGCCGTTTCCCCCTTTACCGCGTTGCCAGCTTCTAACCAGCCGTTTTATCTCACATACCCACCATCGATGAAGACATTGAATTTAATGGCGACGTTAATGGATCGGTATGGCAACAAGCCTTAAATAACCTCAATGGTGGATAATAAAGGTTATCAAACAGCGCTTTGTTCAATAATCGTTCTGGTATCGACTGACCGTATGCCAGCTATTGATGTATCAATTGGCCTTGTTAGCAAAACACAGGGCAAGTTTGATATTGCAGACTTGAAATAAACTCGTTGTTAACGATTTATCTCATCTTTTATCAGACTTGAAGCTAAATACAAAAAGGCCGTTGATACTTAAGAATCAACGGCCTTTTTGTGTTTCTCTGATTAAAAATAGCTTATTGAGAAACGACTGTCATGTTTAGCTTTAGACAAATATTCATCCGCGCGCTGTTATTCATCCGCTCATCCGCGCGAAGCAATGTGCGTGCAAATGTTTCATTACTCATGATAGACACGCCACAGTTAAATGAAATAAACACATCTCCAGCACAATTCCCCATGGGATTGTTGCCACATTGCGGTCTACATTTATTGACCTATGTGCTTGCTTTAATGGTCTCTAAACCTTTAAAAACAATAACTATGCCTTATTGATTATTCCTAACACTACCAAAACACTCGACATATCAGGTGATATCCACATAGAATCCAAAATCCTCAACAAGCATATGCGTTAATATTTTGGTTATAGTGGTGCTATCGTCTTCAATCAACACTCACAATATATTCAGCTTTATTATCTAGAACTCGAGTCAATTAACACTTCTCAAGTACAATACTACCTATAGAGTAGCCTGCACCAAATGAGCACAACAAGCCCAGATCACCCGTTTTAAAGTCTTGATTGAATTTATGAAAAGCAATAACCGATCCCGCAGAAGCGGTGTTGGCATACTCGTCCAATATGATAGGCGCTTGAGTGGGCTCAACATTATCACCAAGAAGCTTCTTCACCACAAATAAATTCATGTTTATATTGGCCTGATGAAGCCATAGACGCTTAAATTCTTCAGGTTTTATTTGCTCGTCGCTAAATTGGGCATCTAAATGTTGGTAAATCATCGGCAATAATTCTTTAAATACTTTGCGGCCTTGTTGATGAAACAATTTATCAGCTGTGGTCGCATTTTCAGGATCGCAGCGATTAACAAAACCAAAATTACTGCGGATATTGCTGGAATAATCCGTTGCACAACGGGTAGACAATACGCTAAAGGCATGAGTAGATGTCGATAATTCATCGCGTTCAACCACCACCGCGGTGGCAACATCACCGAAAATAAAATGACTGTCACGATCACGGAAATTGATTTGCGGTGATGTTAATTCAGGATTGATTACCAGTACCCGATTAGCGGTTCCGCCTCGAATTGCATCAACGGCATTCACAATCGCAAAAGTAGCAGATGAACAAGCCACTAACATATCGTAAGCAAACCCTTTGGTGCCCATGGCTTGCTGGATCTCAATCGCAATGGCCGGATAGGCTCGCTGAGTATAAGCACAGGCAACAATCACTAAGTCGATATCTTCAGCCGTTAAGTTTGCTTGTTGTAATGCTTGTTTCGCGGCTTCAATGCCCATTTCTGCTTGCATAGACAAGGATTCAGAAGGCTTATCAGCAATTAACGGCATCATGATGTTGGTATCGAGAATACCTTCTTTTACCATGACATAACGGCTTTTGATCCCAGAGGCCTTTTCGATAAACTGACTTGAAGAATACGCCAAGGCTAGCACTTTTCCAGCCTCAATATCTGCGGCATGCTGTTGATTAAACTGGTCAACATAACTGTTGTAACTGTTAACTAATTCGTCGTTAGATACACTGTAAGGTGGTGTATATAAACCACTTCCTGAAATCACAACTTTATTCATTTTACTCTACCATTTTTAGTGAATGAGTTAGCGAAAGCTCATCTGCGCCAGACACATCGACATCAATAAATCGATCTGTTTTATTGAAGGTTTGACAAGCACTTATCAATATCATGACTCGTCAATTGGGTGGCACGACATAGAAACATTTTGCTGATTAACGCCATTCTAGTATTTTATAATTTATTCTTGGCATACTAAATTAAATTTCTCTAATGGTCAGACCATTAAAGGAGGCTAATTCGACTCAAAAGGCTATTAAAGCGCCGCAAACAGGATATTTAGAATAAATAGGCTACCATTAATAACTAAAAAGAATAAGGCAGAACAAACTTTCACTTCTAAATCCTGCTGAGCAGATTATGATTAGATAATGCAAACATAGGAGCAAATAATCCATGAGCAAAATTTTCGAAGATAATTCATATACTGTGGGCAACACACCGCTGGTTCGTTTAAATCGCGTCAGCAATGGCAGGGTGTTAGCCAAAGTAGAAGCTCGTAATCCAAGCTTCAGCGTTAAATGCCGTATTGGCGCTAACATGATTTGGGATGCAGAAAAAAAAGGTCTATTAACCAAAGATATTGAGTTAGTTGAACCTACATCGGGTAACACAGGTATTGCACTTGCTTATGTTGCTGCTGCACGTGGTTACAAATTAACCTTAACCATGCCAAATACCATGAGCTTAGAACGTCGTAAACTGCTTAAAGCTTTAGGTGCAAACTTAATCTTGACTGATGGCGCCAAAGGTATGAAAGGTGCCATTAATAAGGCTGAAGAAATTCGCCAATCGGCACCTGAAAAATACTTGGTTCTTGGTCAATTTGATAATCCTGCTAACCCTGAAATCCACGAAAAAACCACAGGTCCAGAAATCTGGAATGATACCGATGGTGAAGTGGATGTATTTGTCGCCGGTGTCGGTACTGGTGGAACATTAACCGGTGTAAGCCGTTATTTAAAAGCACAAGGCAAGACTATTACGTCTGTGGCGGTTGAACCGGTTGACTCACCTGTAATTGCTCAAGCATTAGCTGGACAACCTATCCAACCTGGTCCTCATAAAATCCAAGGTATTGGTGCAGGCTTTATTCCAGGCAACTTAGACCTATCCATTATTGACCGCGTTGAAGCCGTCACTAATGATGAGTCAATTGAGATGGCTCGTCGGTTAATGAAAGAAGAAGGCATCTTAGTCGGTATCTCTTCTGGTGCCGCTGTTGTTGCCGCGAACCGTATCGCTGCATTACCCGAGTTTGCAGACAAAACTATTGTGGTTATATTGCCTTCTGCTGCAGAACGTTATTTATCGACTGTATTATTTGCTGGTGAATTTAACGACAGTGAAAACGTGCAGTAATGTCAGTTGTTTGAATAATCGTTGCTTAACGGATCAATCTAATAACAATGATTATTGATTCTTTACATTATTAGTATTTAGTCGATGCCAGCATATTGCTGGCATTTTTATTTCAGCAATTCACGTTATAAACCGAGTGTGTTGCGAAAAGTGGAATAAATCAAACGATTTATTCCGTTAAGTCAAGAGTCTCCGGGTTATATAAAAAATCACAAAAAACATATAAATATTCACACTGTAAAGAGAAATTCACGGCCAATAAAATTAAAACTTATTGTTTGTAACATAATGCTAATATTCTCCAATTACACATAAATAGATTTTAAATAGGTTAAAACGGTGATTTACTTCAAAAAAAATCATAGATTAAATTTTTTCATCTAAAAATTAAAAATAATTTACAAACAAATTATTAACAATTTCATTTTTACCTACTTAAATACAAATCAAAAAACCTACAATCCTAAAACAAAGTCGCACCAATAATGAGCACGCCATTAACAACTTGGAAGATTACCTTTTAATTTCACACACATGTTGCCGCTTGTTATTCTTATTGTTAATAATGTGACTATTAATTGTAACCACCAACTCGATACTCACTCGGCTAAACCAATATTGTTTTTTTATTTAGGTATGGTTATATCAATAGTGGTGTAACTTTGTTTCATTTTTATATTAAAAATGATCTGAATGATTACCTCATAATAAAAACATTTCTGGGAGTGATAAAATGCAAGTTAATTCACATTTAGCCAAAGCAATTCGCTTTGCGCTAATCAGTGGCGTTGCTGTTTCAGCAGCGACCACATTCAATACCTATGCTGAAGACGTTGCTAATACAGCGTCGCCTGTAGAAAGGATTTCAGTAACCGGTTCACGTATTATTCGCGAAGGCGCTGTTGCACCAACACCGGTAACCGTCATTACCGGCGACGAATTATTATCAACGGGTGTGACCAATATTGGCGAAGCCTTAAACCAGTTACCTGCGCTAGGTAATACTTATTCGCTCGCCAATTCTGGCCGCTTTATCGGTACTTCTGGGCTTAACTTGCTCGATTTAAGGAGCATGGGTACCGCCAGAACACTTGTGCTGGTGAACGGTAAGCGTCATGTATCAAGTTCTGCGGGTACTTCATCTGTCGACATCAATACCATCCCAAGTGTATGGATCGATAAAGTTGAAGTGATTACCGGTGGTGCATCAGCCATTTATGGTGCCGATGCGGTAACGGGTGTGGTTAACTTTATTTTAAAGAAAAATGTTAATGGCTTAGACGTATCCGCCACCAAAGGTTGGGCGGATGATAGTGGCCATAACAAAGATCGTTTTTCATTATCTTATGGTACTAATTTTGCCCAAAACGATGGTAATGTTGCCTTTGCCGTTGAATACAGTGCCCAAGAGCAATTGAGAGCGTTTGACCGTGATCAGACGTCGACTGCTTTTACGAGCCTAGCAAATTCAGATCGTATTACCGATAACAATGACCCTAGCGATCCAGACAAGATCTGGACACCTAATGCGGGACACTACACCATTAGTAATGCGGGTAACGTTAATTTAGATGGTTGGAAGAGCTTTAATCCAGATGGTTCTCTAACAAATGTTTATTCAGGTCAAAATGTTGATGGCATTCGTTGTGCTGATTGTGATTTCACCAATTTAAACCAATTTGTTGAATTACAGCCAGAATTTGAACGTTATAACATTAACTTTAAAACTAACTATCAGTTAAATGATAACCATAACGTCTATTTTGAAGCTAAATACGTTAACAGCCAATCCACCGATGAAGGTCAACCTGCATTCTTCTTCGGTAACCCGGTTAACGATGTCCAAATTGATAATGCTTTTATCAATCCGGAACTGGTTGCGTTAATGAAAGCAAACAAAGATAGCGATGGTAATGCTGCCCCATTAGACTCGATTAATGTTCGCCGCTTTATGACTGATTTAGGTGTGCGTATTGAAGATGACACCCGTGAAACTCAACGTTATGTATTCGGCCTTGAAGGCTTAGTCTTTGATGATTGGGATTACGATGTTTATGCCATTTATGGTCAAACCGATCTAGAACGAGTTAATAAAAACAACCTAGTCTATGACAACTACAGCAACGCCCTTGATTCCGTGCTCGAAAACGGTGTTGCGGTATGTCGAGATCAAACGGCTAGAGATGAAGGCTGTGTCCCAGTCAACATCTTTGGTTTTGGCGCGCCAAGTCAAGATGCTATCGATTATATTAATACCACGTCAACAGGTACATCGATTATTAAGCAAACCGTATTAGGTGGGACATTAACAAACTCATACTTATTTGAACTACCAGCGGGTTATGTTGGTTTATCTACTGGTGTTGAATACCGTAAAGAAGAAAGTGAAGTCTTTGAACCTGACAATGCCGAAGGTACTTTCTTTAATGCATTAGGCGAAGATAAAGGTGATTTTGATGTCAACGAAATCTTTGCTGAAGTCACGCTTCCTTTGCTCGCCGATTTACCTATGGTTCGCCAGTTAGACCTAGATCTTGCAGTGCGCTATGCTGATTACAGCACCATTGGTAATGCGACAACGTGGAAAACAGGTTTAAGCTGGGAAGTCGATGATCAACTCAGACTTCGTACCACATACTCAGAAGCCATTCGCGCCCCCAACATCAGTGAGCTTTATGGCTCAGCAAGCCAAAATTTCTTCAACGTGAATGATTCTTGCCGTGCTAAAAACTTAAATGACCTAGCCGATCCAACCCTACGCCAAGCCAATTGTACAGCATTGGGGATCCCAGCTGGTTTTGATGCTGACTACGACGATAAAACCCTTGAAGGGTTAAGTGGTGGTAACCGCGAGCTAAAGGCCGAAGAGTCAAAAAGTTATACTTTAGGGGTTGTTTATCAACCTGATTATATCGATGGGTTATCAATCACCACTGATTATTGGAATATCGAGATCGAAAACGCCATCAGCGCCGTTGGTGCTCAGGATATTATCGATCGATGCGTTGATTCGCCATCAGGTGTGGATAACGAATACTGTAGTTTGATTACTCGTGACGCAACCAGTCACGAAATTACTCAAATTAGACAATTCTCGTTAAATATTGCCTCGCTTGAAGCGGCTGGTATCGACTTTGATATTGGCTATATCTTTGAAGCCTTTAATGGTGATGTTCGCACGAACCTGATTGCGACTCGTCTCCTAAAACGTAAAGATTTCTCATTCCAAGATGAGCCTGATACATTTGAGGAACTTGCAGGCACGGCAGGCTATGCTGAATGGCAAGCAAACTGGAGCCTAGGTTACTCAATTGATAGCTGGGATGTTAACTGGAGAACGCGCTATGTTGAAGGTGTGAGCCTTTATACCGATAAAGAATTAGCATTAAACGCCAATCCTAACAGCAACATGGAATTTAGCGATTACTTTATCAGTGATGTCGCAGTTACCTATAACTTTGACTCGGGTATCAAGTTGAAATTTGGTATCGACAACCTGTTTAACCGTGACTTACCTTACGGCTATACTGGTACAGATACTACCAGCTCAGCTTACGATAACGTCGGCCGTTTCTTCCATACGACCGCGACCTATAAGTTCTAAGCGGTAGGTTGATTGGTTGGTTAAAAACGGCATCTTAAGATGCCGTTTTTTATCTACTCATTATCTCAATAGTATGCGCAAAAAAGAAACCGCAAAGTGGCCAACACACCTGGCATCAGTATTGGCATTGATAACGGCTGAAATAACGACTAACACAATCATCAGTCACACAATTGATATTAGCGATTCAAATTTATCCGCTCAATTTACGATGATAATTATTTATACCCAAGTTTGGATAATACACTGTCATCAAGCAATCCTTTGTCTTACTAAGCTCCTTGTATTGACTTGCCATAGTGCCACTATGAACACGGCTATTAACACGGCTATTAACACGGCTATTAACACGGCTATTAACACGGCTATTAACACGGCTATTAACACATTAATACGCCTTATTAACAAAACAAATGCTACTCTTTTACCTCTTTATCTCATCCCTTAATCCGAGCTGAGGTTACATAATTTAATTAATACCTAATATTGTTAATAATCCTAAGCACAATGAGTTTTTTTTCGACCAATAACACAGTATTCTTGTATCAAGCCCACAAATTATGAAGCAGTACCTATACCTGCAATCAAAAATAGCAGATCATACTCATATTGTTTTATATATTGTTTTTCCACAGATAAGGTATTTCATGCATTATACGCTTAAGCAAATAGCCGTTTTCGATGCCGTCGCAAGTTTAGAGAGTGTCAGCGCTGCGGCCAAAAAACTGTCAATGAGCCAATCAGCGGTTAGCATGTCGTTAAGCCAGCTCGAACACTTATTAGACCGGCCATTATTTATTCGCCAAGGTAATCGACTTATTTTGAGTCATTGGGGCCGATGGTTACGCCCTAAAGCTCAAAAACTACTGCAAGATGCCCATCGAATTGAATCTGGACTTCATGAACAGCACATCATCAGCGGTACAGTAAAATTATGCTCTAGCCAAACGGCCGCGGAGCATTTACTCCCCGCTCTTATTAGTAAAATTGATAATGATTTTCCCGAACTTAGAATCGAAATTGCAGTCGAAAATAGCGATAAAGTGGCTCAAGAGGTCCTCGACTATCAATTTGATTTAGGCGTGATTGAAGGCCGCAATGACGATAGTCGATTACATCAAGAACCTTGGATTGATGATCACCTTGTGGTTATCGCCTCACCGAATCATCCGTTCGCGCAAAACGAACGCACTAGTATTGCCCAATTAGAACAAGCCAAATGGGTGCTAAGAGAGCCAGGGGCTGGCACGCGACGTATTTTTGATGCAGCAATCCACGGCTTAATCGTTAAATTAAATGTCTGGAAAGAATATGAGCATGTCGGGCTATTAAAGGCTTTAGTCAAGAATGGGGTTTATTTAAGCTGCTTGCCCTATTTAGATGTAGAAAAAGACGTGGCCAAAGGAGAATTAGTCATGCTGACCACGCCAGAGTTAAACTTAAACCGCCATTTATCGTTTATTTGGCGTCAAGATACCGGTGAAAACCCACTACGAGATTGTCTCATTGCAGAAGCAAAGCGTGTCTCTCACAGTTAACGACCCATCGATACATCTACGTGTCGATCAATAGACTTCAGCAATCGAGTTACTAACCGCTAGATTGCTTTTTTCCTCAGTTGCCAAATCAAACTTCGACACCGCAAAGTTGTTCATTTTATTGGATGATTTATGCTGATATTGGGGTGTTAGCCTAACGATTCCTCAACCGCTATTAAATCATTTTCACCTGTTATTGCTAAGGACTGAGCCGCAGCGGATTGAGCTGCCGATAGAGCTCTGCATGACTCAAGCCGCACTTATTACCAGCAAATGAACGCGCTGTTAAATCAAGCTTATGTTTGTGTTTACAAACACAGTAAATGCCGCTACTTAATGTGTGACTTGGTACTGGGTAATATTTGTTACCATCCCCATTAGATTATTATTAACCATAGGGCCATAAAACGCCTGTATCCCTTTGACATTCAAATTATCAAACACCACGATATCACTGGCCTTAGCCATAGTTAGATACTTGGTTGGCGATCCCTAAGCGTTGTGGAAGATTTCCCCGTAAAGAGGATGGAGACGGTCTTTAGTTTTGTACTCGCGGTTTGAACCCTTCTTTTTGCGGCTCAACTGGACTTAAATTTGGTTACTTTTTTTGACGACGTCTTTAGCAACTTAGCATTGATAACCAATACAGAATTTTAGCCGACAACAATATTAACGATTAATGCCGTAGCAACAACCGGAGACAGTCGTTATTTTGCCGTCTTACATTCAGCTTCTTGCACCAATGAAACATGCCATTTATCGTGGCTCAATGGCACCGTTATCGTCTTAATGCCATTCTTTAGATTGCGGTGCTGGTTTATCAATACGTTGCCCTCTTAGGGAATACTGATTTACCTATTCTCAATACAATTACAATTACAATGAGAATTAGAATGGCAACATCTGCAGTTAACATAAATTGCGGTTGCAGCCATGGCGCCTTTTGCACTGAAATGTTCTATATTTATAATCATGATCAAGATGGTGACGCCTGCAAATACCTTTTTTTTAGGCGACCTCAGGATACCGCCATCAACAATTAAGTAGAATTGAACCAGACTGATACTATGTATCAATATTATTGATTTGGATTGATATTTTAAAGGCTGTCTTGCTGGAATAGCTGACTATTATGCCAATTTTCCGTTCTAACTTTGCCATCAACTTGTTAACCAGCTCTCACTTCCAGCAAACAAAACAGTAACTTTCTTGAAACCTGAGTGATGCAACCTCATCGCTATGCTAAAATCACTAAGGTAAATTGGTATGACCAAAGCAAGGCCGAAATAAGGACGTCACTGTAATGCCTCGCGACAAAGGTATTGCAGCTGAACAAAGTGATATGAGCCAATTTAGGCTCGCTGGCAAGCTGCTCTCATAGACATCGCCGTCACTTCAAAGGAACACACTCAAACTTCATCATTTGATGGACTAACCTGTTCTTTTCGGAGAATGAGAAATTATGTCAGAAACTGTCAGCAATTCAGAAAAAAAAGCTCAAGAAGCTAGCTATAGCGAGCTTCATCGCCCCGCGAGCGAATTTGAAAGTCGCGATGCCTATTTAGAAAACGAACTCAAAATAATGAAGCCAAGACGCTGGAGACTCAATCTTCCTGGGCGTGATTTTCGCTTTGAATGGGAAGACTTAGTTCCAGCCATTGCAGGAACAATTGGGATTACTGTGATGTATTCCGCAGTAATGGCTGCTTGGGCTGCAGGCCTAAGTGATAAATGGGACCACGTGAGTCTTGGGGCTGAATTTGCTATCCAAATAGTCCGTGTAGAAATGCTAATACCAGCACTACTATTTTGTATCATTAGCTCTGGTTTTATTAATCCAAGAGCCAATCTCGGTGGCAACCATGGGCCGATGATCCCGTTAATTGGTACCATCGCACTCGCCGGTGCTCATCCCTTAGCATTGGCAATCCTCATTGGCATATTTGGCTTATTATTAAGTTATTTCAAAGGTGGCTCTAAACTGGTTAACCTCACCAGTAGCGGCGTGGCTGGCGGCTTATTAGTGTTCCTAGGGTTTATGGGTGCAAAAAGTCAGATAGGCTCGTTATTTACTTGGGCAGGAGGACTTCAAGCCAAGCATGGCCTTGACTACTCACTCGGTTATGTCGCATTTGCCATATTATTAGTTAACGTGATTATCTATGCCGCACTAGCTAAATACGGTAAACGTTGGTTAGCCATTCCTTTGTGTTCTATTGCGGCTGTCGCATTGTCATTTGGTCTCGGCGCGGGTTTAGATCTGCAATTTACCACAGCTCCTGGCATTCCCAATCTCAATCCTGTTTATTGGTGGGGCTCAACTGATCAAGGTTGGCAGTTAGGTTTACCTAATATGGCGCATTTTATTGCATCATTACCGTTCGCCATTCTTGCTGTTGCCATGTGGTCGCCTGATTTCCTTGGTCATCGTATTTTCCAAGAATTAAATTATCCAAAAGGGGCTGAAAAGGTACTGATGGATGTCGATGACACCATGGCTACTTGTTCAGTAAGACAGATCGTTGGCACCGCAGTCGGAGGCGGTAACATTACCTCTTCTTGGGGAACTTACATGATCCCTGCCGCCATTGCCAAACGCCCTATTCCTGCTGGAGCAATCTTACTCGGTATCATGTGTATTGTTGTTGCTATCTTGGGTTACCCAATGGATATAACCGTATGGCGCCCTGTAATGGCGATTGCACTGCTAGTGGGTGTATTCCTACCGTTACTTGAAGCAGGCTTGCAGATGGTTAAAGACACCACGAGTAGCCAAGCTGCAGGTATCTGTATTTTTGCTTCATTTGTGGCCAATCCAGTATTAGCGTGGGCATTGACTATGCTGCTTGATAATAATGGCTTAATTGGTGATAAAGAGCGTCCTAAAACCTTATCATTTGCCGACCGTATCGTCATCCCGAGTCTTGCATTTGTTATTTGTTTAGCGGCCATGTTAGCAGTAGGCATGATCGAAGGGATACCTGGGTTCTTATAATCCCGTCATGCTCAGCAATACCAAAATATAAAGGCGAGATTGACAAGGGTTTCGCCTTTCTATTTGCTGACAATTCTATGTTCAACTCTTAATTCTAGATAGATTTGTTAGACAGCTAACACTTTTAGAATTTAAATATCAATTTTACCGATATGGTCAATCAGCTGTGCTATTATTAACCCATGGATAAATGGTCTTACCAATTATACATTAGCTGAAACAATATCGATTAGCGTCATTACAAAAGTCAGGCAGAACATTTCTGACACCAATGTCGCAGAACATGTTAACGGCTCAATCTAGCGAATGCGCCTAGACGACAGAATGTAAACACTTACGGATAACATCACCTTGTACTATTTGAGATGATGCCCGTAGAAAATCAACCAGAGGGTTAAATAAATGACAGATAAAACCGAACTATTTGCCAACGCGTGGGAAGGTTTCGTAGCTGGCGATTGGAAAACAGAAGTTAACGTACGTGACTTTATTCAACAAAATTACACACCATATGAGGGTGACGAATCATTCTTAGCTGGTGCAACTGCTGCAACATTAACTTTGTGGGACAAAGTAATGGAAGGCATCAAAATTGAGAACCAAACTCATGCTCCTGTCGATTTCGATACAGAGGTGGTCTCGACTATCACGTCTCATGATGCTGGTTATATCAATAAAGATCTAGAAACCATCGTTGGTTTACAAACAGAAAAGCCGCTAAAACGTTCGATGTTGCCTAATGGCGGTATTCGCATGGTTGAAGGTTCATGTAAAGCTTATGGCCGTGAACTCAACAAAGATGTTAATTACGTTTATTCTGAATTACGTAAAACCCATAACCAAGGTGTGTTTGATGTTTATACCAAAGAAATTATGGCTTGTCGTAAATCAGGCGTATTAACCGGTTTACCTGATGCTTATGGTCGTGGTCGTATTATCGGAGATTACCGCCGCATTGCTTTGTACGGTATTGATTTCCTAATGCAAGATAAGTTTGCCCAATTCAGTTCACTGCAAGCGCAGTTTGAAGCCGGCGAAGATTTATCAAGTGTGATCCAATTACGTGAAGAAATTGCTGAGCAACATCGTGCTTTAGGCCAAATGAAAGTTATGGCGGCCAAATACGGTTGTGATATTTCTGCACCGGCTCAAAATGCCAAAGAAGCGATCCAATGGACTTACTTTGGTTACCTTGCTGCAGTAAAAAGTCAAAATGGCGCAGCAATGTCACTCGGTCGTACCTCAACTTTCATTGATGCCTACATTGAGCGTGACATTAAAAATGGTGTTCTTAATGAGCAGCAAGCCCAGGAAATGGTTGACCATTTCGTAATGAAATTGCGTATGGTTCGTTTCTTACGTACACCTGAATACGATGAATTATTCTCTGGCGATCCAATTTGGGCCACTGAATCTATCGCGGGTATGGGTCTTGATGGTCGCCCACTGGTCACCAAATCTAGTTTCCGCTTCTTACATACCTTATACAACATGGGCGCAAGCCCTGAGCCAAACATTACCGTGTTATGGTCAACACAATTACCACAAGGTTTTAAAAGCTACTGTGCCAAAGTGTCTATTGATACCAGTTCAATTCAATATGAAAACGATGATTTAATGCGCCCAGACTTTGGGTCGGATGATTACGCCATCGCCTGTTGTGTTAGCCCAATGATTTTGGGTGAAGATATGCAGTTTTTCGGTGCTCGCGCTAACTTAGCCAAAACCATGTTATATGCCATTAACGGTGGTGTTGACGAAAAACTTAAAACCCAAATCGCGCCAAAATCTGACAAAATCACTGCCGAAATACTTGATTTTGATGATGTAATGTCACGTTTTGACAGCTCAATGGACTGGCTTGCAACACAATATGTGTCTGCACTTAACGCGATTCACTTTATGCATGACAAATACTCTTATGAGTCAGCGTTGATGGCATTACATGACCGTGATGTGCGCCGCACAATGGCCTGTGGTATTGCCGGTTTATCGATTGTAGCCGATTCATTGTCAGCGATGAAGTACGCTCAAGTTAAGCCTATCCGCGACGAAGATGGTATTGCGGTTGATTTTGATATTCAAGGTGATTATCCAAAATTTGGTAATAATGATCCTCGTGTTGATGACATGGCTTGCGATTTAGTTGAACGTTTTATGGCGAAAATTCGCACTAAAACAATGTATCGTAATGCGATCCCAACACAATCAATCTTAACCATTACTTCAAACGTGGTTTATGGTAAGAAAACCGGTAACACTCCTGACGGTCGTCGTGCTGGTGCGCCATTTGCTCCAGGTGCAAACCCAATGCATGGCCGTGATGAAAATGGTGCAATTGCTTCATTAACATCGGTTGCTAAACTGCCATTTGCCCACGCACAAGATGGTGTTTCTTATACTTTCTCTATCGTGCCAAATGCATTAGGTAAAGATGATACGGGTCGTCGTACTAACTTAGCGTCACTGATGGATGGCTACTTCTTAAGCAAGCCAAATCGTGAAGGTGGCCAACACTTAAACGTTAACGTGATGAACCGTGAAATGTTAGAAGATGCTATTGTTAATCCGGATAAATATCCACAATTAACCATACGTGTATCGGGTTATGCTGTTCGCTTTAATGCGCTCACCCCAGAGCAGCAGCAAGATGTTATCACTCGTACATTTACAAAAAGTATGTAGTCTCTGCTAAAATTGGCTGTATCGATGGGTGATTTCTTATCGATACAGCCTTTTTTATAGACATTTAAGGAACAACAATGACGTTAGGTCGCATACATTCAGTTGAATCATTCGGAACCGTTGACGGTCCGGGGATCCGCTATATCGCTTTTATGCAGGGGTGCCTTATGCGCTGCCAATATTGCCATAATCGTGATACATGGGATCTGGACGGCGGCAAAGAAACTTCTGTTGCTGAAATAATGGACCAAGTCATTGCTTATAAACCATTTTTAGAAGCCAGTGGTGGGGGTATTACTGCTAGTGGTGGTGAGGCTATTTTACAAGCTCAATTTGTGAGTGAATTATTTAAAGCCTGTAAAACTGAAGGGGTACACACCTGTTTAGACACCAACGGTTTTGTGCGTAAATATGAACCTGTGATTGATGAGTTGCTCGACAATACAGACTTAGTATTACTTGATATCAAACAAATGGACGATACCAAGCACATCGAGCTGACAAAAGTCAGTAACCATCGAACACTACAATTTGCCCAATATCTTGCTAAACGAAATATCAAAACCTGGATCCGTTACGTGGTCGTCGCCGGATTTACAGAAGACCTTGAGTCAGCCATTGCATTAGCTGAGTTCATTAAACCAATGAATAACGTTGAAAAAGTTGAGTTATTGCCGTATCACCCTTTAGGGCAGCATAAATGGCAAGCCTTTGGCGAAACATACACCATGGCAGATGTTTCACCGCCGAGTACCGAAACTATGCAGAAAATTCAGCAGGTATTTTTAGATCGAGACATTAACGCGACATTTTAGTCACAATAAAAAAAATAGACTTAAATTAGCAGTGACTTATAAAAAAGAGCGATTACAGTTCATCCCAATAACTTTGATCTAAGCGTTCAAAAGCCAGTTTCAAAATGGCTGCCATATCTGAATAACAGGCTGTCGAGCCTAATGGTTGGCAATAGATACCCATCTCAGTCAATGTTGAACTGAGTTGATTGCTCCAATCGAATAACGATAAAGGCAATGGATGGCGTGCTCGCCAACCTAACCATAATAAGCCTTGTAATGGCAGGCTGATAAAAAACAGTAACATCGTTAATGCTTGCGGTAAATAATCCCAGCCCAATACATAGAGTTGGCTGGCCGCAACCACCAATGCCAATATCGGCATTGCGATAATAGCTAATTGAGTCGCTTTGACGACACGGTACTCTGGGAAATAAAACCCAAGTTGCCTAACCATTGGCCAGGTCTTCATATAACGTTGACCGTCACCAAGTAATTTAACCAAATTCATGTTCAATATACGGCTACCTTTACAGCTTAGGACATGAGTATAACGATAACATAATACAGTGTCATGCCCAAAATGCACTGGCCGATTTGCCACTATAATGATTTAACTTACAGTCGCAAATCACAACAAGAACAGCGAAGTATGGCGTTTATGAATGATCATAAACCTTAATCAAAATGGAATTTTCCTTTTTCATTTAGTTTCATTGACTTAAAAGGCGTTAACATGTCAGACAAATTAGTACTCGTGCTCAACTGCGGTAGCTCATCATTAAAATTTGCCATCATTGATGCTCAATCAGGCGATGATAAAATTTCTGGTCTAGCAGAATGTTTTGGTTTAGAAGATTCACGCATTAAGTGGAAATTTAATGGCAACAAACATGAAGCCAGTTTAGGTGCCTTTACTGCACATCGCGAAGCGGTAGAATTTATCGTTAATAACATCTTGGCAGAACACCCAGAACTTGCGGCTAAAATTAAAGCCGTTGGCCACCGTATCGTCCATGGTGGTGAAAAGTTTACCCGCTCTGTTATTGTTACCCCTGAAGTCATTCAAGGTATTGAAGATTGTGCGTCGTTAGCTCCACTGCATAATCCGGCGCATTTAATTGGTATTCGTGCTGCAATAGCGTCTTTTCCTAACTTGCCACAAGTGACTGTATTTGATACCGCATTTCACCAAACCATGCCGGAAAAAGCTTATATTTATGCCCTACCTTACAAATTGTATCGTGAACATAGTATTCGCCGTTATGGCATGCACGGTACGAGTAATTTATATGTCTGTCGCGAGGCGGCCAAAGTATTAGGCAAAGACACAAAAGACATCAACGTTATTTGTGCACATTTAGGCAATGGCGCATCGGTAACAGCCATTAAAGGCGGCATAAGTGTTGACACGTCTATGGGCTTAACCCCACTAGAAGGGTTAGTCATGGGCACACGTTGTGGTGATTTAGATCCATCGATTATTTTTCATCTCGTTAATCAACTTAATTATACCATTGATGAAGTTAATAACCTGCTGAATAAGCAAAGTGGTTTGCTCGGTATTTCAGAATTGACCAATGATTGTCGTGGTATTGAAGAAGGTTATCATGACAACCATAAAGGGGCCACGTTAGCCCTAGATATTTTCTGTTACCGTTTAGCTAAATATATCGCCTCTTACACTGTGCCACTAGGCCGTTTAGACGCCATTATCTTTACCGGTGGCATTGGCGAGAACTCAAAACTTATTCGCGAAAGAGTTCTTAATTTATTAGAAATATTTAACTTCAAAGTCGACGACGACTTGAATACAGCGGCTCGTTTTGGCCAACAAGGTATCATTACCAAAGAAGGCAGCCCTATTGCCATGGTCATACCGACAAATGAAGAGTGGGTCATTGCTGAAGATGCAATCAAGTTGGTCACAGCTAAATAAGCCCCTATTCGGTCTTATACTCGGTTAATTAACATGAACAATACGCACACAAGAGGTCGTTATGTCTCGTAATATTTTACTTATTCCAATCGGTATTGGAGTAGGATTAACATCACTTAGCTTAGGTATGGTTCGCGCCCTAGAACGTAAAGGCGTTAAAGTACAATTCTTTAAACCTATTGCACAGATCCGCTCGGGTGATACAGGTCCTGAACGTTCAACCACCATTTTAAGTACCTCACCAACGGTCAATCCGTTAGAGCCATTTTCAATGGAACACGCTGAAGCCTTAATCCGCACAGAGCAAGTTGATGTCTTAATGGAACAAATTATTGCCCGCACTGCAGAATGCGCCAGCAATACTGAAATCTTAGTCGTTGAAGGCTTGGTGCCGACACGTAGCCACCCTTTTGCTGATGACATTAACTACGAAATAGCTAAAGCACTAGATGCTGATGTTATTTTCATCGCAACACCAGGGGTTGATACGCCTAATGGGTTAATGAATCGATTAGAAATCACCTATAACTCTTGGGGCGGACAAAAAAACAAGCGCATAATTGGCGCCATCATTAATAAAATTGGTGCGCCAGTTGATAATGAAGGTCGTACTCGTCCTGATTTATCTGAAGTGTTTGTTAATAAGCAAATTAACGCCACTGATAGCGCGGACATGTTCCAACTACCCAGTAAAAGTCCACTGCGCATTTTAGGTAGAGTGCCATACAATTTAGAGTTAATTGCACCGCGCGCATCTGATTTAGCAAAACACTTAAATGCTAAAATCATTAATGCCGGTGAAATGAATACTCGCCGTATGCGCCGGGTTACATTTTGTGCTCGCAGTCTTCCAAACTTGGTTACTCACATCAAAACCAATTCACTTTTAGTGACTTCAGGTGATCGCTCTGACGTCATCGCATCAGCTTGTTTAGCGGCGATGAACGGCGTTAAAATTGGCGCACTATTGCTTACTGGTGGCTACCAGCCTGAGCCAGAAATTATGAAGTTGTGTGAGCAAGCATTTGAAACCGGCTTGCCAGTGTTCTTAATTGAATCAAACACATGGGAAACGTCACTCAATATCCAACGTTTTGACCATGAAGTGCCTGTGGATGATGCGGTTCGCGTTGACAAAGTACAAGAATACGTTGCAGGCCATATCGACCAAACTTGGATTGAAAGCATCACTCAAGACTCTCCTCGAGAACACCGCTTATCACCGCCAGCATTCCGTTATAAGTTAACCGAACTGGCCCGTGCAGCACGTAAAACCATCGTGCTACCCGAAGGTGAAGAACCGAGAACCGTTAAAGCGGCAGCTATTTGTGCAGAACGTGGTATTGCTCGTTGCGTATTATTAGGTAACCGTGAAGAGATCTTGCGTGTCGCATTACAACAAGATGTCATTTTAGGTGAAGGCATCGAGATCATTGAGCCTGTTAGTGTGCGTGACAAATATGTTGAACCTATGCTCGAATTACGTCGCAGCAAAGGATTAACAGAAGTGGTAGCCCGAGAGCAACTAGAAGACAACATGGTGCTTGGAACCATGATGCTGGCACAAGATGAAGTTGATGGTATTGTGTCTGGTGCGGTTCATACTACTGCACAAACTATTCGCCCACCACTGCAATTAATTAAAACCGCACCAGGTTCTAGCTTGGTATCGTCGATTTTCTTTATGCTGATGCCAGATCAAGTACTCGTGTATGGTGATTGTGCCATTAATCCAGATCCAAATCCTGAGCAGTTAGCCGAAATCGCGATTCAGTCAGCGGAATCAGCTAAAGCCTTTGGGATTGAACCTCGTGTCGCGATGATCAGTTACTCAACAGGTACCTCTGGCACCGGGTTGGGTGTTGATAAAGTGCGTGAAGCCACTCGAATTGCCAAAGAAAAACGTCCCGATTTAATCATCGATGGTCCGTTGCAATACGATGCAGCCGTTATGCCTAACGTCGCTCAATCTAAAGCGCCTAACAGCCCAGTTGCGGGTAAAGCGACCGTATTTGTATTCCCAGACTTAAATACGGGTAACACAACATACAAAGCAGTACAGCGTAGTGCTGATTTAATCAGTATCGGTCCGATGCTTCAAGGTATGCGTAAACCGGTTAACGATTTATCACGTGGCGCATTAGTCGATGATATTGTTTACACTATTGCATTAACCGCCATTCAAGCAGCACAAAACAGTGCCAAATAAATTGCGGTATATCGGCTTAACACCGAGGTAATTCGCAATAATTTACCACTAAAAAAGCACTGATAATTATCAGTGCTTTTTTGTGTCTGATTATCTTTAATTCGTTTGTTCGTTTGTTCGTTTGTCATAGTCTACATAAATATGCCCACGAACCTATTCGCTATAGAAACAATAATAAATCCATTTGTTGCACAAACAAAAACGCTACCCAATCGGGTAGCGCTAATGAATAGAGTGATGAAGCAACTAAAGCTAAAGGTTATTTCTTAGCTTTTTTCTTAGCTGATTCACTGACCCATTTACCGTTTATAAATTTAGAAGACCAGCCGGTCGCTTTGCCATCAACTTCAGTAGCAACATGCTGCTCCTTCGTCTTACGGCTAAATTTAACCGAGGCTTTGTTACCTTCATCATCTTCCACTGGTGCGTCAGCAAGATACTGATATTTAGGCCATAACAAATCACGATACTGAACTAACTCTTCCACTAGAGGCGCACGTGTTTCACGGGATTTAGGGAAAGTACTCGCCGCTAAAAATATTCCAGCAGCACCATCACGAAGCACAAAATGGGCATCGGATTTAGTACATTTTAATTCAGGTAGAAAAATTGGGTCTTCTTTTGGTGGCGCCGCTTCGCCGCTTCTCAGCAACTTACGGGTGTTCTTACACTCCGTATTGGTACAACCAAAATACTTACCAAATCGACCGTTTTTAAGTTCCATATTATTGCTGCAGCGATCGCATTCAATGATCGGACCTTCATAACCTTTAATCTTAAATTGTCCGGCTTCCACTTCGTAGCCATCACATGACGGGTTATTACCACAGACATGTAATTTACGGGTCTCGTCAATGAGATAACTGTCCATCGCTGTGCCACACTTCCCACAACGATGTTTAGCTCGTAGCGCTTCAGTTTCAGCATCTTCATTGTCACTAACCGCTTCTTCACCTGGGGTTAAGTTAAGCGTAGTCTTACAACGTTCTTTCGGCGGTAACTCATAACCAGAACAACCTAGGAAGACCCCTGTTGAACCCGTTCTGATCCCCATTGCACGGCCACAGGTTGGACACTTAATGTCGTCTGTCAGTACCATTTCATTGGGGCGCATGCCGCCTTCATCTGGATCTAACTCGGCCAACAATAATTGCTTGGTAAAGTCGCCATAAAACCCATCGAGTACTTTTTTCCAGTCCAGTTTACCTTGAGCAACATCATCTAATGTCTGCTCCATACTGGCGGTAAAATCGTAACTCATTAACTCTTTGAAACTGCCCACTAAGCGTTCGCTAACAATCTCACCCATTTTTTCAGCAAAGAAACGGCGATTATCAACTTTGACATAACCACGATCCTGAATGGTTGAAATAATCGTCGCATACGTCGATGGACGACCAATACCTCGTTTTTCAAGCTCTTTAACTAAAGAGGCTTCGCTATATCGAGGCGCTGGCTTAGTAAAATGCTGTTTTGGCGACAGGGTTTCAAGCACTAACTTGTCACCTTTTTCAACCACTGGCAGCGTTTTGTCTTCTTCGTTTTTCTTACCCATCTGCGGTTGAACCCGAGTCCAACCATCAAAGCGTAAGGTACGGCCACTGGCTTTTAATTCGTAATCACCCGCGGTTACCGTTAAACGTGTCGCATCATATTGTGCCGGTGTCATTTGACAAGACACGAATTGACGCCAAATAAGCTCATACAAACGCTGAGCGTCTCTTTCCATATCGGTTAAAGATGCTGACTGCACAGCCACGTTTGACGGTCTAATAGCCTCATGCGCCTCTTGAGCGCCCTCTTTACTACCATAACGAATAGGTTCTGCAGGTAAATACTTGTCACCAAACTCAGAACCAATCATTTCACGTAAGTTTTCAACCGCTTCTTTACTCAAATTAGTTGAATCGGTACGCATATAGGTAATATGACCCGCTTCATACAAGCGCTGAGCCATCATCATGGTTTTCTTCACACCAAAACTAAGACGAGTACTGGCAGCTTGCTGCAATGTAGAGGTGATATAAGGTGCTGAAGGCTTGCTTGAAGTGGCTTTATCTTCACGGGCAGTAACAACAAACGTTGCATCACCTAGTGCATCAACCGCCACTTGCGCTTGCGCTTTACTAATCGGCTCAAATGCAGCAGATTGATATTTCATCACCTGCATTTTTAAGCTAGCTGCGGTAGGGGTATTTAACTCAGCATGGATATCCCAAAACTCTTCTGGAACAAACGCTTTAATTTCACCTTCTCGCTCGACTACAAGGCGAACAGCAACCGATTGAACACGTCCCGCAGATAAACCACGAGCGACTTTTTTCCATAATAATGGTGACACCATAAAGCCGACAACACGGTCTAAAAAGCGACGCGCTTGCTGGGCATTGACCATATTGGTATCAAGCACAGTCGGTTTACTAAACGCATCTTGAATCGCAGTTTTAGTAATTTCGTTAAACACAACCCGCTGATACCGTGAAGCGTCACCACCAATAATTTCCTGTAAATGCCAGGCAATGGCTTCACCTTCACGGTCCAAATCCGTTGCGAGATAGATTTTATCAGCAGTTTCTGCTAACGCTTTTAGGTCTTTAACGACTTTTTCTTTGCCAGGCAATATTTGATATTTGGCTGCCCAGCCTTTATCGGGATTCACACCCATTCGCGCCACAAGCGCTTGTTTGTCTCTGATCAGCTTATATTGAGCTTTTTCTTCAGGAGGTAATTTTCTAACTTCTGCAGCGGTTTTAGTCGCAGTTGTACCGTCAGAAGTAGACGAAGTTGGTAAGTCACGGATATGACCTACACTCGACTTCACGATGAAGTCTTTACCAAGATATTTATTAATTGTCTTGGCTTTAGCCGGCGATTCGACAATAACTAGCGATTTACCCATAGTTTTATTTGCGCCAAAAAGTCTCGAGAAAAAGAAAATTGATTCCATATATAGAGGGTTGAGACAAGATTTTCAAGTTAATCCCTCTTTTACACGGCTAGTAAGTCATTTTTTAATCAAAAATAAAAAATGTAAAAATAATATGCGTTTTTTAAACGTAATTTGTCACTTAATGATACTTACGAGCACCTTCAGTGCATTTTTAGTCATTCATACACATTTGTACAAATTAACCACACCTTGTTAACCCTTATAGCTCCAGTATACTGGCTTCAATTAGCGTTAACTGACATGAACAATCACGTTCCTTTTTTATAAGTAACACAAATATGCGCAACTACAATAATAATTATTCACTAAAATTCTCAAGGATCACGAATGAAGCATTTTGAAGCGAACTTTGATGGCTTGGTAGGACCAACCCATAACTATGCCGGATTATCGTTTGGTAATGTGGCCTCATTTAGTAATGCGGCCCAAACCTCAAATCCTAAAGCGGCAGCTAAACAAGGTTTGCAAAAAGCCAAGTCATTAGCAGATTTAGGTATGGTGCAAGGCGTATTAGCCCCACAAGAGCGCCCAGACCTTTACACATTGCGTCGAATTGGTTTTTCTGGGTCTGACACTGAGGTTTTACAGAAAGCTGCTCAGCAAGCACCTGCGCTACTTAATGCTTGCTGCAGTGCTTCGAGCATGTGGACCGCTAATGCGGCGACAGTGTCACCCAGTGCTGACACTCGTGATGGAAAAGTACATTTCACACCAGCTAACCTAGTCGATAAATTACACCGTAGCATTGAACCTATCACCACAGGGCACATTCTACAGTCAACATTCAATAATGATCGCTATTTTAAACATCATCAGCATTTACCCGAACACGCAAGTTTTGGTGATGAAGGCGCTGCAAATCATACCCGTTTGTGTTCTGAATACGGTCATAGTGGAGTAGAACTTTTTGTTTACGGCCAGTCAGCCACTCACCCTAACGCTCCAAAACCTACAAAATATCCTGCTCGACAGACATTAGAGGCTTCTCAGGCAGTAGCACGTTTACACCAACTTGAAGAGGAAAGCTGCGTATTTATGCAGCAAAACCCTGATGTGATTGACCAAGGCGTGTTCCACAATGACGTCATTTCAGTGGGTAACAAAAATGTGCTCTTCTACCACGAACAAGCGTTTTTAAATACCGAAGTAAAGTTCGATGAAATTCGCCGAAAAATGAACTCTGATATGCATTTTGTCAAAGTCACCACAGAGCAAGTATCAATTGATAATGCCGTTCGTAGTTACTTATTTAATACCCAAATCATCACCCTACCTTCAGGTGAAATGGCCATTATTGCACCCACAAATTGCCAAGAAAACCCTGCAGTATTTGCTTATTTAAATGAACTTGTTACCTTAGGCACGCCGATCAAACAAGTGCGCTATTTTGATGTAAAACAAAGCATGCAAAACGGGGGGGGGCCAGCCTGTTTACGTTTACGAGTGGCGATGAACGAACAAGAAGTCGCCGCGGTTAACCAAAACACATTAATGAATGACGGTTTATTTACTCGCTTAAATACATGGGTTGATAGACATTATCGTGATCAACTGACCGTTAGCGATCTAGCCGATCCGCAATTGATTATGGAATCGCGCACCGCATTAGATCAACTCACACAAATCTTGAAGTTAGGCAGTGTTTATCAGTTCCAACGATAAAACACCTACTCATTAAAAACAAAAAAGAGCCATAAATTTGGCTCTTTTTATCGTCATCTATATCGATTGTTAATCAACCTATTACTCGGCGCAGTATGAAAGTAACTGCATAAAGCTGCTAACACTTGCCGTACTGGGTTGAGTCTCTATTCAGCAGACTTTAGCAACCGGTGTACAACCCAGGGTGATTAATGATAATTCCTCGGTTCAAAGTATTGCTGCCAAACAGGCCTCTTTTATGTCGCTGTTAGCTCTTGCCTGAGATAAAAGCGCCGATTATTACCGTCGCGATAAAATGCAAGTCGCCATGATCAACCTACCCCAGCGCCGCGCATTTAAAATGGGAGCCGATAATAATATGCTCGATGGAGTGTGAAGTATGAACAGCAAGAGCGGGAAGACCTACTGCAAGTTGCCTATATACTCGTCTTAAAGGCGATTAGTTGGTATCGAATTGGTATTATTCGTCACGCAATCAACACCAATTTAATCCGCTAACAACACGAGAAAGCATGACAACATCATTATTGTTCAAGGTTTAGACTGACCAGGCACGAGCATTTTACATCGCTATCGCTTTAACCATACCCTGTTACTGATCGCCGCTTAATCACCATGCTACAGAAAGATCGATTTAACGATGACCCGGTTCTATTGATAAACCTTGGCGCAATACCCTCGCGACGATAAGACAATAAGACGATATGACGATAAGTCGGTATTTGAAAAAACATTCTGCTCAACTGCTTAGCACCTATCGATTAAGCATACATAAGGTCATTTAAATAAGCTAAACGTGTCACAGAGTCAAATTCACAGCAAGAATAGCTTGCTCACTAAGCTGCTTAGCGGAATTTACATCCTCTTGCAAAATAGCCTAGCGCAATAGTTTATAATCCACTCCATCACTGTCCTTAATTAATGCGAATGGCAATGACATCATGCTACAATCGGCCATCATTACGGTGGCAACATAACACCAACATTATGCAATAGTATTTTCCTAGCCTGAGATTTTTTATGAAACAACTGTTAGATTTTTTACCACTGGTCATTTTTTTTGCAGTCTACAAGTTGTATGACATCTATGCCGCAACGGCTGTACTGATTGCGGCAAGCGCGATCCAACTCGTCATCACTTACCTATTGTATAAACACATCGAAAAAATGCTTCTAGCTACCTTTGCCATGATCACTGTGTTTGGTTCACTTACGCTATTTTTTCACGATGATGCCTTTATTAAATGGAAAGTAACCATTGTTTATGCTTTGTTTGCTATAGGATTAATTGCCTCTCAAATGATGGGCAAACCTGCGCTAAAGAGCATGTTAGGCAAAGAAATGAAAGTTGACGATAAAATATGGACACAAATAACATGGTATTGGGTCAGTTTTTTTGTAGTATGTGGCATCGCCAATATCTATGTTGCGTTTAGCCTACCGCTAGAAATGTGGGTAAACTTCAAAGTATTTGGCCTAACCGCCCTCACCTTAATTAACACGGTTGTCACGGTATTGTACTTATATAAACATATGCAAGAAGACACCACTCAACCCAATGATGACCAATAACTTATTTTATAACAACGATTAAAGGAAGTAGTGATATGTGGTATATGATTTCATCTCAAGACGTGGAAAATAGTTTAGAAAAGCGTTTATCCGTCCGCACCGAACATTTAGCCCGCTTACAAGCGCTCGCCGATGAAGGCCGTTTATTAACCGCCGGCCCCCATCCTGCCATTGATAATGAAAATCCGGGGGAAGCCGGTTTCACAGGATCATTAGTTGTTGCTGATTTCCCTTCATTGGAAGATGCACAAGCTTGGGCTGATGTGGATCCTTATATTGGTGCTGGCGTGTACAAAAGCGTTATCGTTAAGCCATTTAAGCGAGTGCTTCCTTAATGAAAATAGTGTCTTTTAATATCAATGGTATACGTGCGCGCTTGCATCAATTGCAAGCCCTAATCGACAGTCATTCTCCTGATATTATTGGCTTACAAGAAACCAAAGTTCATGACGAAACGTTTCCTGTCGCTGATGTAGAAGCCATGGGGTATCAGGTGCATTTTCACGGCGGTAAAGCCCATTATGGTGTGGCCATGCTATCAAAAGCCGAACCTATTGAAATCATTAAGGGTTTTGAAACTGATGCTGAAGATGCTCAACGCCGATTGATTATTGGTAAATTTACCCAAGCTAACGGTCGTATATTAACGGTCTTCAATGGATACTTCCCACAAGGTGAAAGTATCCATCACGAAACTAAATATCCAGCTAAGCGTAAGTTTTATCAAGACTTGATGTTACATTTAGAAAAACATCATAACCCAAGTGAAGACATCGCGATTATTGGCGACATTAATATCTCGCCAACCGATTTAGACATCGGCATCGGAGAAGTGAACGCCAAGCGTTGGTTAAAAACCGGTAAATGCAGTTTTCAACCTGAAGAGCGTGAATGGTTAGCGCGTCTGCAGCAATGGGGCTTTATCGACAGCTTCCGTCAATTACACCCAAGTCGCACGGAACGTTACTCGTGGTTCGATTACCGCAGTAAAGGCTTTGTTGATAATCGTGGTCTTCGGATCGACGTCATATTAGTGACCGAATCATTAGTACCACGCTTAATTGAATCTGATGTTGATTATGATTTACGGGCTATCGATAAACCGTCAGATCATGCTCCTATTTGGAGTGATTTTAGCTAAAAGCGGATAGGTAAAAACAAATAGCCTAACAACTAAATCGCTTCGCTACTCGAAACGATAAAAGCTATGAGCGTGTCTCGCTTATAGCTACTTTTTACCAGTACTGCTCCCCTCAGAACCGACTCACCTCAACAGGCTAATGCTAACCCTTGGTAACGAGCCGCCTTCACGGGTCTAACATATTGGTACTATATTTTTCACTTATTCACTTATTCACTTACTCACTTATTCACTTATTCACAATAAGTTTCGACTCGACACTTGCATTCACACTTAACAGAATCAATAATTTAGATAGGATATCCTCTAAAAGGTCAATTTGAATCGATAAGATTGTACTCAAATTGAATAAACCCTAGCCAGCTAAGTGAGTATTGATAAGCAAACGTGAATAATTTGCCTTCTTGGTTATCATCACCACCAAGTCTTGTGTCATTGCCGGTAACCAAAAATCCTCAACAGGTAAATTATACTGTGCTGCGAATAATCTTTACTGAGTAAGATATCGCTCGATTGAAAATCCTTTTCCACCACAGATAGCCATCCGTGGTGTTCATTAAGCGGGTTGCTTAGATAAATTGACGGGGTAAACTGACACCATGAGGCAAATGCCAGTTTGCTTCAACATGACTAATACAAGTCAACTAACTCAAAAACCACCACTCAAAAACTATTACTTAAACACTAATACTAAAAAATCATACTCAAAAACTAATACTTAAAAACAACCACTCAAAAACTGGGTAAGATAACAAATACCTGGGTGCTTTATGTCAGCTAATCAAAAATATCCATGATCTTGGATTTGATAAACAGTCAGTCAAAACTAGATTTTATATTGACTTAAAATCGACGCTAATCCCTTAGACGATTGATTCAAATCGTTAGCTAATGCGCCTGCTTTTTTGGAAGTACTGCGAATAGTGTCCGATTGCTGCCGAATTTGATTGAGCTGTGAGCCAATATCTCCGGCAGACACACTTTGTTGTTCGGCAGATGCCGCTATTTGGCTGCTCATATCAAACACAGCATTGATAGACTGTGCCATATGAGTAATATCATCACCGACGGCTTTAATACTCGTACTACCTTGATCTGCTTCTTCAACAATCACATTAGTAATACTGGTCAGTTTTTTAGAGCCTTGTTGTAAGTCTTCAATCATGTTTTGAATTTCAACGGTCGCTTTTTGGGTCCGTCCTGCGAGGGTACGCACTTCATCCGCGACTACCGCAAAACCGCGACCTTGTTCACCTGCACGCGCCGCTTCAATGGCTGCATTTAATGCCAATAAATTGGTTTGCTTTGAAATACTTTCAATAGTGGTAACGGCAGCATTAATTTGGGTCGCATCGCGGGAGAGTTGATCTACCGATGAAAATGCTTCGGCAATACGCTCAGACAAATAACTAATACGTTTAACCGCATCATTAATCTTGCTTTGGCTTTGATCCATTTGTTTAGCATTTTGCTTGGTATTTAATGACGTATCACTTGCGTGATGTGACACATCTGCAATGGCTGCTGTCATTTGATCCATGGCGTGTGCCACCGAGTCTAAGAAGTGATGCTGCTGATCAATTAACTCATCATTGGTGCTGGCTTGGTGAGTAAACTCATTGGCAGCAACCGCCAATGTTTCAGCATTACTGCGGATCGCCCGCACCATTTCACTCATGTTATCAGCACAGCGATCAATTTCGGTGGCGATTAAGCTAAAGTCATCAGTGCCAAAAAAGTGTAATCTCAACGTTAAATCACCATCGGCTAGACGTTTTATTGCCATGTACATGTCCCATAAGCCTCCGCCTAATGAGGTTGAGATCCAGTAACTCAATTGGAATAAGGGCAATAAACCAACCAGTGCCATTATCAACATAAAACTCGTTTGGCTTAACGGCTCTTGTTCCCACTGTTGAACATTTTGACTCGCGGTTAAAAACTGATTACCAACGCTCGCAGATGCCGTCACTAGATCACCGCGACGAAAAGTATTGTCGCCACCAGATAGCTGTAATTGATTATCTTGTGCAAATTGCTCAAGGGCATCATTGTCTAAGTCTTGGTTATTGGCTACAGAGGCATAACTGGCAACACTTGCTTTAACGCGCTGTAACGATGTTTGCTCTATTAAGTCCTGAGTTTGTTGGTAATTCATTAGTGCGACAACACTGGTGATCAATGCAACCAGTGAGCAAACAACCCAAAATTTTCCATTAAGGCTAAATTTAATCAAAATTGCATCTATTTTTCTAAACTGGATTTGCTTCATATATAAGCTTCCTAAGGCAATTTACCACTATCTCAACAAACGAGAATAAGATTAAAAACGAAAATTACATTACACAAAAGTAAATTAATCAATAATATAGACGAGCCTAGTTAATCCGAGTTGAGGTTGGTCATTCACATTCACTCGCTATTCAACTTAACCTAATATCAACTATTGTTGCCCCAACATAATAATAATGCCCAAGTGCGAACATACTTGGGCATAGGCTAATATATTATCGGCTTAAGATGGGTAAACTTAAATACCATAGCTCAGGTAAATGGCTACACCGATAAATGTTTATTAAGCGGTAAATCGCGATATCTTACTCCCGTGGCAGCAAAAATGGCATTGGTTAAACTCGGTGCCACTGGCGGCACCCCTGGTTCGCCAACACCAGCAGGTTTTGCCGTAGACTCGATTATATAAGTCTCAATATCTGGACATTGCGGTAAACGTAATAACGGATAGTCATGAAAATTAGATTGTTCAACTTTGCCATCTTTAAAGGTTATTTCGCCCATGGTCGCTAAGCTTAATCCAAAAATGATAGCGCCTTCTAGTTGTGATTTCACCCGATCTGGATTTATCACTCTACCGGCATCAATCACCGCTATGGAGTTCAATACTTTAAGCTGTTTATCCACCACTTCAACTAAAGTTGCGACCGCAACATAACTGACAAAACTGCGATGAACAGCCATACCCCAACCTTGATTTTTAGCCGCTTTCGGCGCATCAGCCATTACCGCTTCTAACTTATCCAACACAGTATGATAACGACCCACGTCCACCGGGTGATCAGCTAACTCTTCACCGTAATTTCCATAGGTGAAATTTTGATTTTCAAACGCTTCTAGCCTAGCGTCACCCAATAAATCACGCCACATTTGCACACAGGGTTTATTGGCATTTACCGCTATTTCGTCGACAAAACTACCAATACCAAAAGCATGTTGAATATTGCAGACTGATCGCATCCAACCAATACGTGTGTGCGCCGGTGCTTTAACCGCTTCAAGTTGAATATGTTTAAGGGCTAGCGGCACATCACTAAAGCCTAAATCCAGTTCGCCAGCTGAAGGATATTCAACCCCTTCAGCAAATGTTGAGCTGATTGACGGAAAGCCAGTACGCACTAACAATGCGGTTGGCATCTTATTGCTGTCGAGTGAGACTTGGTACATTTGCGCACTGATCGCATGGTAATAGCCATTTTGAATTTCGTCTTCACGGCTCCAACATACTTTGACTGGTTTATTGAGCTTTTGCGATAAAATTGCCGCTTCAACACTAAAATCAGGCTTAGATTTACGCCCAAAGCCACCGCCCAATAACGTCACGTTAACAGTAACTTGATCTTCTTTAAGCCCGAGTGCGCCGGCTACATGTTGCTGAGTACTTTGTGGTGTTTGACTCGAGGCCCACAACTCGCAACCATCAGCAGTCACACTCGCCGTTGCCACTGGCGGCTCCATCATTGCATGGGCTAAATACGGTACGGTGTAAACGGCCTTAACCGTTGATGCTTGTGGCCAATCAGTGACTGACTCACCTAATTGGCGCATCACTTTACCCGGCAGGTTAACGCGCTCAACCAAACCTTGCAGGTAGGTGTCTGAATTATGGCTATCATTAATCGATTTAGACCAGGTGATGACTAATGCTTTACGCGCTTCAATCGCACTCCAGCTGTTAGTTGCAATCACAGCAACACCGCCTAAAGCCTGAAATAATGGCGCCCCTTTAGGTACAGGCAAGGTAATAATATCGACTACACCGGCTATCTTACGGGCTTTAGTCTCATCAACGCTAACCACATCACTGCCCAACACTGGCGGACGAGTGATACTGGCATATAACATTCCATCGAGTTTAATGTCATAACCGTATATTGCTTTGCCTGTTAGCATCGCATCCATGTCGACAATGGTGTGCGATTGACCAATATGGGTAAATTCACTTTCAGGCTTGAGCACCACCGAATCTAATTCTGGCATCGGTAATGTCGACGCCGTGATCGCTAACTCGCCGTAATTAAGGCTTTTGTTACTGCCCCTATGATGGACTTTATGCGCCTTAGCGTACACCTCGGTCACCGGAACTTGCCACACTTGAGCCGCGGCTTGTTCGAGCATGGTTCTAGCCGTTGCGCCCATTTGGCGCATACGATGATAGTGCTTACGAATACTGCGGCTACCATCAGTGTTTTGGCTGCCATAGCGTTTATCTGCTAAGCCTTGAACCACGACAACATTGTCCCAATCAGCCTCCAATTCGTCGGCTAAAATTTGCGGTATGCCAGTTCGGATCCCTTGTCCCATCTCAGAGCGATGACAAGTCAAGTACACCTTATTGTCTTCACCAATGGCGACAAACAAGTTCATCAGCGCTTGCTTATCTTGAGCTAAGGCCATTGGACTCCAGCCTAAACCCGTGGCCCCTAATGCGAGTCCGCCACCGACCGCGCCAAATAACTTTAATACGTTACGGCGGCTAATATTTTCAATCGCTTTGAATGTGGTCATGATCACGCCTCCGAAGCCGATTGAATCGCAGCTTTTATCCGTGGATAAGTGCCACAACGACAGATATTGCCCGACATCGCATCAGCAATTTGGGTTTCAGTGGGTTTAGGCGTGGTGGTTAATAATGCTGCGGCAGACATTAATTGTCCCGCCTGACAATAGCCACATTGCGGTACATTATGTTCTAACCAAGCTTGCTTTAGCTTTTCA
The DNA here is from genome assembly GCF_040309905.1 of Shewanella sp. CAL98-MNA-CIBAN-0140. Taxonomy (NCBI): domain Bacteria; kingdom Pseudomonadati; phylum Pseudomonadota; class Gammaproteobacteria; order Alteromonadales; family Shewanellaceae; genus Shewanella; species Shewanella sp. CAL98-MNA-CIBAN-0140. Next base: position 20,646 of record NZ_JBEOPI010000006.1, on the reverse strand, counting down.
GCCTCAAGACCTTCAATAGTGGTCACCTGCTTGCCTTGTACTTGCTTTAAGCTGGTTAAACAGCCGCGCATCGGGCTGCCGTCAACATGAATAGTGCATGCACCACATAGCCCAGCTCCACAACCAAATTTTGTCCCAGTCAGGCCAAGGATGTCACGCAATGCCCATAGCACAGGCATATTAGGGTCGGCATCAAGGGTAAAATCCTTTCCATTTACCATCAATTTTTGTGTTGGGGTTGTCATAATCACTCCTTAATTAGGGTCTATTGATCTTTTGTGGTTAACGTTTGTTCGACACAAACAGGCTAGCTCTTTTTGTGAATGTATGATGCGCCCAATGCTTAGAGACAAAGTCTCTAAGCTGGCTAATACCTTGCAACAAAGACCCATGTTTACATAACATGTTTACAAATCGTGTTTACAAAATAAGTGCAGCCGTTTAGCCGGATCTTTCAGGGTACATTGGTTGCTTATTTCTACTTCGTAATCGTTTGTGCAGCTAAAATAACGACCCGCTATTCGCTCTGACTTGGATAACATCGCCACAAACGGCTACAAGATTCATCTTAAAAGATCAGCCGGCACTGTCCAACCAACGTGCTAAGTCAGCCGGTGTATCAATATCAAATTGGGCTTGTTCCATATGAATAATATTCAAGCTATTATTTTTATCATGCTGTTTTAAAATACTTTTTGCACCTTTATCGCCATCAATCGACAACAGAGCATTAATATCCTTAGCTAAAAAGATAGCTGGAACGCCGACACTGTGCCGGTAAAAAGCACTGCTGGTTAAGTTATTGTGCCTATATGCTTGGATCAATTGCAGATAATCATCGCCTTGCAGTGCGACTTGGTCGGCTAACACAATTAACAACGCATCCGCCTGTTGGCTTTGAGCATAGCGCGCGGCGAGTTTCACCGAACTGGACAAACCTAATTGCCAATCATGGTTGATAAGTCGATGATGCTTGGCGGTAATAGCTAACACTTCATCTGTTTGATGCGCACCTAACATCACCACCGCTGGGGCAATGCCCGCTGTTTGGGTGACGTGATCGAGTGTTTGCAGGCAATATGCGAGTAAGCTTTGTTCACCTTGCACTTTGGCGACAATTTTAGCGCCGTTAAAACGACTACTTGCACCCGCGGCTAAGATCACCGTAATAATTTTTGGCATTATCAATGGCGCATTCTCTAGGTTGTTATTACAGCATTACCGTATCAAGACTGGTTAACTTACTTTGATAAAGCACGCCATGGCATTGGGATAAGATACTCAGTCCAACCGAACCAGACAGCTCGCCACCTAGCGCTAACCCTGCTGGCGCCGAAAAATAGCCACTAAAGTCGTCAACCGTTAACTCAGCCATGTTCAACACTTTGTCACGACGATGAGTTGGACCTAATAACGAAATATAAGCCAACGGTATGGTTTGGAGTACCTGTAATGTTTTAGCATCGATTTGTAAATTATGACTCATCACAAAAGCGGCATCTAAACTGGCCAAAAGTGTTTTTGACACTGCTGCCGTCGGTTTTTTAATAATCTGACATCCTGGGAAATCATAAGTACGCGCATAGGCGGTACGTTCATCAAACACACTGACTTTCCAGCCTAGTGTTTGCGCCATTTGTGTAATCGGTTGTGCATCTAAACCGCCACCAAAAATACCAATATGTACTGGCGGTCTAAGCGGAATATGCAACACAGAGCTAGCTTGATCGATCACGGTGCGGGTTTTACTATTGAGAGTGATCGACGCAGGTCGCTCAGCATCTTGCTCAACAAAGTGACCTGCCAATTGGTGGGCCGGCGTACCATCCGCCACGATATCAAGTTGATATTCACCTGCATCACCACGCATTAAAGCGTCATGAACACGAACTAAACCAAGATAATTGTTCGATTTATTTAACGACACCATCATAATATTAACGATACCACCACAACCCAGCTGATAACTGGTATCAGACTCATCGGTTGCGTCATAGGTTAACTGAATAACTTGCTGGGTTTGAATTGCACGCTGGGCGTGACGACGTAGATCCGCTTCAAGGCATCCACCACTTAACATCCCCAAGCTTTTACCCATTGGATGAAATAGCATTATGGCGCCAGGTTTACGGTAAGAAGAGCCTTGCACTTGAGTAAGAACGGCGACTACCCAGTCTTCTTGATAAGAAGGTAACCAGGTATCGAGTAAATCAACGAGGTGTTGAACCATTTGAACTGTCCATCATAGGTAAACGCAGTCTATTAAGCTAACAGACTCTCTATACAATGCAAAGAATCAATGGTTTCAACTTATTAATAAATAACCTCAATGATCTGATTACATAACAAATTATTAATCAAATAACTGATCGGCAACAAAAGGGTTATGTTGTCGTTCATCGGCAAACGTCGACATGGGTCCATGGCCAGGAATAAAACTCACATTATCCCCTAATGGCCACAATTTGGTGGTAATAGAGTGAAGTAAGTCCTGATGGTTAGATTGCGGAAAATCAGTACGACCAATAGAGCCTCGAAAAAGCACATCCCCCACCCATGCTAAGTTAGCGGTCTTGTTATAAAAAATGATGTGTCCAGGGGTATGCCCGGGGCAATGCAATACTTGTAAATGCTGCTCACCGACACTCACGTCATCATTTTCATTAAGATATTGGGTGGGTTTAAAGGCTTCAACACGCGGAAAACCAAAGTTCTGACTTTGTTTCACTAAATTTTCTAACCAAAATTTATCGTCAATGTGCGGACCTACGATCGGGATCGCTAATCTTTCTGCTAATGCCGCTGCGCCGCCAACATGATCAATATGACCATGGGTTAATAATATTTTTTCAACACTCAAGCCTAACTTGTCCACTTCAGCTAAAATTCGTTCAATGTTGCCACCCGGATCGACCACGGCAGCTTTCAAGGTTTTTTCGCACCATATGACACTACAATTTTGCTGAAAAGGCGTTACAGGGATGATTTGATATTTCATCGACAACCTCGTCCTTAATAATTATTAAGATAATTATCGGTTAATTTTATCTAGGCAGATTGGGTCTAGATAGCTATTAAACTTAATCTCCATCAAGTTACTGATTGTTAATATACAAGATGACTCATAAAATATGTGTGATTCGCATCGACATAAGCGTCTTTAATACCATACTAATTAGCTCACATTTACGGTGCGATTGTCGTCAATGACAAATCAAGATTGGATAGTATTAGTATCGCCATTAATCACCACTGAATAGGCATTTTATGCACATCGACCTTACTTTATCAGACATTATTGCCCGTAAGCACTTTTTCTCGGTGCCGTTAGACTACCAACAAAGTCCCAGTAAACAGATTACTGTTTTTGCCCGTGAAATTGTCAGTGTTGAAAATCAACATAAACAGCTGCCTTATTTGGTGTTTTTTCAAGGTGGACCAGGGTTTGGCGCCGTAAGACCGATTAGCAACAACGGCTGGATAAAACGAGCCTTAACTGAATATAGAGTGCTATTACTTGACCAGCGAGGCACAGGATTATCAAGCCCAGTCAATGCCACCAGCTTAAGTTATATGAGTGCCACAGACCAAGCTGACTATCTAAGCCATTTTCGCGCCGATAACATCATCCGCGATGCAGAATATATTCGAGCCAAACTATCACCAGACGAACCTTGGAGTATTTTAGGCCAAAGCTTTGGTGGTTTTTGTGTCCTGCATTATGTGTCTGCCGCGCCAGAAGGCCTAAAAGAGGCTTACATTACTGGCGGTATTCCTTCGCTAACCCGCCCTGCTGATGACGTTTACAAAGCGACATATCAGCGTGTTATTACCAAAAATAATGACTTTTTTAATCGTTTTAGTGACGCTCGAATGCTGGTCGATAACTTAGCAAAGCACCTATATGAAAACAAAGTGTACTTAGCTACAGGTGAGCAGTTGACGGTAGAAATGCTTCAGCTACTAGGCGTTAATATAGGCATGGAACAAGGGCCCGAAGCCGTTTACTACTTGCTTGAACAAGCTTTAATTGACACGCCTCACGGTATTGATCTCAACCCGCTATTTTTACATCAATTTAGCCAATTCCTTAGTTACAATACCAATCCTATTTTTGCCTTAATGCACGAATCTATTTATTGTCAAAATAATGCTTCATCGTGGGCAGCTCATAGAGTACGGGCCCAGTTTAATCAATTCAATTACCGTCCAGATAAACCCTTGCTGTTTACTGGTGAAATGATCTACCCCTGGATGTTTGCCCAACTCGAAGCATTGATACCATTACAAGCTGCTGCAGACTTAATCGCCGCAAAAAAAGACTGGCCAGCATTATATGATCTTGAAAAATTGGCCAATAATAAAGTCCCGGTTGCGGCCGCTATTTACAGCAACGACATGTATGTTGAAATGCAATACAGCTTAGAAACAGCCAAACAAGTCAATAACCTCAAATATTGGCTTACTTCAGAATACGAACACAACGGCATCCGCATGGATGGCGAACGCATTTTAGATAAGCTAATGAGTCTTAATCGTGGTCATTGCTTACGCTAAAAGTGCTGGCGTTAAACGTGGCTTTTCTAAAAAAATTGAAAAAAAAAGCTTAAACATTAGATGTTTAAGCCGTTTTATATTATTTTATACAAATGAATACTTGCAGCAAAACAATCAATTACAATACTTGTAATACTTGCTCTGCTGCTAAACGAGACTTAGGCAACTTGGCATTATAGTCTTCATCTGAATGGTGATAACCAAACGCTAATGCTACATCACATACATAACCGTCAAGTTCTTTGGCAAATATTTGGCCAATCATCTCACTGTCAACGCCTTCCATCGGAGTAGAGTCGATGCCAAGACGTGCTAAAGAATGCATAGTGTTACCTAAGGCTAAATAGGTTTGTGACTTAGTCCAAGCCGCATTGTTACCCGCTTCATCAGTATTTAAGTCAACAAATGCATATCCACCAAACGCAGCTTCACGATCTTCAGCCTTAGTACGACCATCTACAATGCCTTGGTCAACCACTTTGGCATAGTCTTCACGAGTATACTTAGGGTTGTAAGCAAACAATACAATATGAGATGCCGCGTTAATGTGTGGTTGATTGAACTGAAATTTATTGGCAAAGGTGTCATGCATACGTTGCTTAGCTTGATCGCTTTCAATCACGATAAATTTCCATGGTTGAGAGTTTATCGATGAAGGCGACAGTCTCATTGCCTCATAAATCACCGCTAAATCTTCTTTTGGTACGCGCTTAGTCGCATCATAGCGTTTGGCTGTATAACGTTTTTCTAAATCAGTAATAATAGCGTTGGTCATGTCAGACTCCATATGGATTTGAAACAATCATTAAAAAGGTTGGCGATTAACAACACATAAAATGGTTATTAATTAACCTGCCAAGTTAATCACAATAAAATAGTGTGATTAACAAAATAAATTTAACTTGAAAATAAATAACAAATACAATTAATTAACAATAATATTTGCGTAGAAATATTAATATCTTGTTATTGTGCTAATAAATAATTTTTCAAGGTTATGAGTTAAATAAAATCATTATCGCCATTTAATTGAGCAGCCCATACTGGCCGTTTGTTGCTTAGGCCCTTTACCAATAGCGGCAATCAGTTGCATAGCATTAAGTAGTTCGGGCTCTCGATTAGGATCATTGTGCAAACGCGCATCGTCTAAGCGGCCACGATATTGCAATTCACCAAGGTGATTAAACCCAAAAAAGTCAGGGGTGCACACTGCGCCATACTGCTTACCGACTTGTTGATCTTCATCAACTAAATACGGAAATTTAAATCCATACTGCTCAGCAAAGCGCAACATGTTCTGCGGCGAATCTGCTTCAACATGCTGATAATCATTAGACATTACCGCTAATACATTAATACCTTCGGCCATAAGCTGCTCTGTGTCCTCGGCTAAACGAGTTGCAATGGCTTTAACATAGGGACAATGATTACAAATAAACATAATCAACAAGCCCTTTTTACCTAAGTTTTCACTCATGGAAAAAACGTCACCGTTAGCATTTTTAAGCTTAAAATCAGGTGCTTGCCAGCCAAAATCACAAATGGGTGTATCGAGTAACATCGTTAACCTCATCTCGGAATAATAAACGGTTATCAAATAGTAATATTGATTAGCAATGTTGTTGAACCGCGTTAATATCGCCATCATATACGATACTTTAGCTGCCATATACAGCATAATAATTGAAACATTATCAATTATTATTTGACAATTAAACGAGAAAATAAAAACAGCCAACAATTGTCAGCTGATTAACGTTAACCTCTTAGCCATAAAGCATTAAGCTTCAGTCACCACTGTACGATAACCACCTTGGTGTTTATCGACGATAAACTCAATAAAGTGCTTAATACTATCGAGGCTATCCTCTTGATAATGTGACACATACAACAATTGACTTAAATGCTCTTTCGCAATGAGTTCAAGGGCGTTTTTAATCAATCTACGCCCCAGATAATCTAAGCCTTGATAAGGCTCGTCGAGGATCAATAAGGTGGGTTGTTTCACAATGGCGCGGGCAATGAGTAATAACCGTTGCTGGCCATACTCTAATTGTCGAAAAGCGGATTTACTCAAATGGCTCATGTGTAAAATCGCCAACCATTCTGTTGCGATGGCCACTTGTTGTTTCGACGGTTGTTGATACAAACCAATGGAGTCATAAAAGCCCGATACAATCACATCAAGTGCACTGCAATTAACCCGATACTGTAAATGTAAGGCAGATGACACCATACCGATGTGTTTTTTTATCTCCCAGATGCTCTCGCCGGAACCTCTTTTTTTACCAAAAATATCAATGTCGTTGCTGTAGCATTGAGGATGGTCGCCGAAAATAAGCCCCAGCAGAGTACTTTTACCGCAGCCATTAGGGCCTTTTACTTGCCAATGCACGCCATTATCGATACGCCAGTTAACACCCGAAAAAATCACTTTGTCGCTGTAAGCAACTCGTCCATTGTTTAACTGAAAAACCGGGTTCGCAAATAATGGCTTATGTCTGTGGCGACGAATAAGCGCCAACATATCATCGCTTTGTTGGCCCGCTTGCGCGGTTAATTGGGCGATAACAGGATGATTATCCCACTCTGACTGAGTCATTACGCTGTCTAATGTGCCATGACTAAACAGGGCAACATGCTCAATCCATTTAGGCATATCTTCTTCACGCGACACAATCACCAGCATTTGTATCGTTTGTGATAATTGCTGTAAATATTCAGTAAGAGTCTGTCTGTGCGCAACATCAAGCCCTGCATAAGGTTCGTCGAGCACTAAAAATGGCACTTGGGTTGCGACAGCACGGGCAAGCATAACTCTACGACCTTCACCCGTAGACAATTGAGTAAAAGGACTTAAGCTTAAATGAGTCAAATCTAATTGCTGCAGCAATTGATGGGTTAAACCATTGTCATGGCATTGACTAAAAATAACCCCAAATACGGTCGTTTTAGGATCGGTATATCCCAGTGACTCACTGTCATCTTGCTCTAAAATATCTTCAAGCAATGATTGCTGTTCAAGCAATGACACTAATGCCACACAAGATGGCGCGACACCGGTAATATCGCCACTATATGTTAAGATCGGCGCATCAATTTGCCGAGTTAATAACTGGCCAAGCAACGCGCCGACATCACCTTCGGTGCTAAATACACCCCAAGATTGTTGTGGTTCAATCACCCATTGATCAATGTCGACAGTGACACTCGATGAACGGCACTGCAACTGCGTAAATCTGATTTCCATCTTGCCACTTATCCTAATCTTTAAAGCGATTCATCACTTGAGTGTCTCATAAGATGCTAAAAAAAATCGACAAAAAAGCAGAACATTCTATGTTCTGCTTTAGGATGCCACTCAATTGAATGGCCAACTCGAATACAACTAGCCGATAACGGTCATTTTATTCAAAATAAATTCATCGACAGCATCCTGGGTTGCAGCCACAAAATCGGCTAAATGCTGATTTTCCATATGCACACGCCATAATTCACGGGTCTGCCAAGTCTCATAAAACATAAAGTGGGCTGAGTTTTCATTGTCTCGGTGTAAGTCATAATTAATACACCCTTCTTCAGCGCGTGTGACTTCAATCAGCTTCAGTAATTCAGTTTTTACTAACTCAATTTTGTCCGCTTTTGCTTTAATGTTGGCTACAATCGTTAAATGTGACATGTTTATTCCTGTTCGATAATATAAGTACTTAACATTATTAAATAATACAATTAAAGGTATTAATTAAAACCCTTCTAAAACAATTTTACCAATGGCACGGCCTGCTTCTAACGCCTCATGTGCAGCACGAAGATTTGCAGCATTTATTGCGCCCATGTGCTGGCCTAACGTAGTTTGAATATAACCTTGGTCGACAAGATCGGCTACTCGGTTAAGTAAACGTCCCTGCTCATCCATATCTACTGCGTTAAACATCGAGCGAGCAAACATAAACTCCCAATGTAATGACAAACTCTTGAGTTTTAACTTAGTGATATCTAACCCTTCTGGATCATCAATCATGGCAATTTTACCAAAGGGTGCTAGCAACTGAGTGTAAGCCTCAAAATAGGCATCTGTGCTGTTTAAACTGGCCACATGGGTGACAGACCCTATGTTTAATCCATCAATTTGAGCGGGTAACGGTTTGGTGTGATCAACCACATGATCAGCGCCTAACTTTTTCACCCATTCGCTTGAACTTTCACGCGATGCTGTGGCGATAATGGTTGCACCTGTCAAGGTTTTTGCTAACTGAATAAAGATAGAACCCACACCACCCGCAGCGCCTACGACCAAAATGACTTCGTTTGATTTTTCAGTTGAATGGGGTGCTTGTTGCTTAATACATAAATGTTCAAACAGTAATTCCCAAGCCGTGATCGCCGTTAACGGTAATGCTGCGGCTTCGGCATCGGATAAACTTTTAGGTTTAATGCCCACTAAACGCTCATCCACTAATTGGTATTCAGCATTGCTACCCTGACGCGTAATATCGCCAGCATAATAAACCTGATCGCCAGGATTAAATGGGCTCACACTTTCACCTGTCGCAATCACTTCACCAACGGCGTCCCAACCGATCACTTTTACTTCACCCGCAACAGGCGCCATGTTCAAGCGGACTTTATAGTCTGCTGGGTTAACGGCGATGGCTTTTACTTTGATTAATAAATCACGGCCTGTTGCGATAGGTTGAGGTAACTCGACATCAATTAACGACTCAGGGTGAGTAACGGCTAATGATTGTGTGTATCCGATGGCTTTCATAATCTGCTTCCTATAGTAAACGGTATCAATGGGATTACTTTTCAATGAAGCTATATTAGCCCTTGTTTTACTCCGCATAAACAGCATAATAATTGAAACATTATCAAATATTATTAGACAATATGTTATTAGAAGATCTGCAGGTTATTTTGAAAGTGGCTGAGTTTCGCAGCATTACCGCCGCAGCAACCAATCTTGATATGCGCACAGCAACCGCCAGCGCCGCAGTTAAACGAGTCGAAAGTTCGCTAGGTGTTGAGTTGTTCATTCGCACTACAAGGCAGCTAAGGTTATCCAATGCTGGGGAAAAATACATTCCTCAATGTGAGCAAGCACTATTAATGCTCGAACAAGCCAAACAAAATATGAAAGGCGAATTAGACATCATCGACGGGGATTTACGAATTGCATTGTCATCGGATTTGGGCCGCAATCTGGTTATGCCATGGATAGATGAGTTTATGGCCACTCACTCAAAAGTCAGTTTACGCGCCAATATTAATGACAGTAACTTGGACTTTTACCGCGACTCCGTCGATTTAGCCTTGCGCTATGGTTCGCCAAATGACGCTAATCTTTACGGGTTTAAAATCTGTAATGTCCCCAGATTATTGTGTGCATCTAAAGCTTACCTAGCAAAACATGGCATGCCAAAACACCCACAAGACCTCGCCTCCCACAATGGACTGTTATATCAACTCAATAATATTACTTACGATGTGTGGGAGTTTTATCGCGGTGATGAACAGTATAAAATCAAAATGAAAGGCAACCGAGTGTCTAACGATGGTGAACTGGTTCATCGATGGTGCGTATCGGGTAAAGGCATTGGGCTTAAATCTTGCCTTGATATATCAAGCGATTTACTCGCCGAAAACGTGGTACATATTTTACCCGAATACCAAACCAAAGCGACCGAACTCTGGCTGATATTCCCCAGTAGACAGTCTATTACTCCCGCAGCCCGATTACTGCGTGACACCTTAAAACAAAAGACCCGCAATATTTTACTGCAACTGATTGAGAAAGGCATAGTAGATAAAAGCGTGTTGAATTGATAAGCCTATCGGGGATAACAAGCGGTAACAGCAGGAAGTGCGATGAAATGCGGTGGTAAGAGATAACGAGCGATATCGAGCGATTCAGGATATTGGCCGATTCCGTCTTTTCTCAGTTATATCTCAATGAAATAAGACACATTCTTTGTCATCATCTAACAACGATATATATTTAATACCTTAAACTCACTTTTGGACAAAAGTGTATTTAAGGTATTGATTAACTCAGCTTACTTGGTATTAGTTTAGCTTGATTTATAACGTAGCTTTATTTGAACTTATTGCCTGCAGCATGCTGATGTGCAGATGATTAAGCGAGACGCCGGCTCTTGATTTTAAATCAGCATCCCTGTGGGCTTATCCAAAACATCCCTGTTTTGGATACTCGCTGACTCATCTACACCTTTAATTTAACTCTCTTCGATTTAGCCGCATTGTAATGATCAAGTTTTTTCTGTAGCGATTTTCATCGCTTGCTACCCTCTTAGCTTATGACGTTGTTTGTATAGCCTCTAGCCGCGAAGCGACCTAGCGCCTAGACTTTTGACTTAACAAAAAAGCGCAGCGTTCGCTTGTCACCGTTAGTTATCGCTTTTCACCACTTGTTACCCTCTTAGCTTTTCGCTTTAGCTTTCTTTTTATAAGGCTTTTTAAAACTGCGTTTCGGTGTGGTACTGGCGACACCTTGTAATGCTGATGGTAACTGGCTGGATGCTTGGGTTATTAAACCATCTAACTGGCTGAGTAATGGCTGCATAAACGCATCGTACTTCAGTCGTTTTTGGCTGATGGCATCAAGGCTGTTTTCCCATAATGCGGTCATGTCAGGTGTAGTTGCTGATTCTGGTAAGCTGCGGATCAAGCCAGTGCCAACCTGAGTGGCCAATATCGATTTACCTTGACGAATAAGGTATCCACGCTTAAATAATAATTCAATAATCCCAGCACGAGTTGCTTCGGTGCCTAGGCCGTCGGTTTCTTTGAGGATTTTCTTAATTTCACTATCAGTAACATAACGACTAATTCCGGTCATGGCGCCTAATAATGTGGCATCGGTAAAATGCTTCGGCGCTTGAGTCGTTTTCTCCAATAATTCACCACGCAGACAATGCAACACCTGCCCGTTAACCAATGGCGGTAGCGACTGAACGGCATCGTCGTTATCGTCTTCACTGTGAGTTGAACCAGTATTCGCTTGACTGTTATTAGCTTGATTTGCTGTGGCTGCCCGTTTAAAGAGCTGTTTCCAGCCTAAGCTTTTGTCTTGACGCGCTTTAGTGGTAAACAAGCCACCAGCAATCGTCACTTCAACTGCGGTTTCTGCATAAATATAAGCGGGATAAAACTGGGCTAAATATTGCCGCGCAACATGTTGGTACAACTTTGCCTCATTACCTGATAATGCAGCTAAGTTAGCCACTTTCTCGGTAGGCACAATGGCATGGTGAGCATCCACTTTACTGTCATCCCACGCTTTAGATTTAAGCTTGGCATTAGGTGAGTCGCAACCATCAACCAAGGCAGAAACGCCTTTGAGCACAGCATCCAATACTTTCGGTGCCAAAGTATGCTGCTCTTTAGGTAAATAGCGACTGTCTGAGCGCGGATAAGTAATCAATTTATGTTTTTCATACAAACTTTGGCAGGTATCAAGCACCTCTTTCGCCGATAGCCCAAAGCGTTTTGCGGCATCGATTTGCAGTGCTGATAAACTATAAGGTAATGGCGGGTTTTGGCGCTTATCTTTGGCTTCAAGTTTTGTCACTTCAGCGGGTTTACCATTAATGCGGGCAACCACATTTTCGGCTAAGCCTTTAGCTAATACCCGTCCATCTTCGTCCATATAGGGCTGGCAAGCCTCACTAGGCTTCCATTTAGCACTAAAACCTTGTTGCTGATCGGTCAGCAAATGCGCTAACACTTCATAAAAAGGTTTTGGGGTAAATGCAGTAATTTCTTCGTCGCGGCGTACGACTAACCCAAGCAAAGGCGTTTGTACTCGGCCAACTGATAATACCCCCTGATAACCGACCTTACGCCCTTGAATGGTATATGCGCGGGTCATGTTCATGCCATACAGCCAATCAGCACGGCTGCGGGCTAATGCAGAAGTCGATAAAGGAATAAACTCACGATTGCTGCGTAACTGCCCTAGCGCACGTTTGACCGCTTGGGGGTTTAAGTCGCTGATTAACAGCCGCTGTACCTGGTTAAGCTTGTCACCCTTTACGCCCAAATAAGAAATCACTTCATCGACCAGCAACTGCCCTTCTCTATCTGGATCGCCAGCATTAATTATCGATGATGCTTGCTTTACCAGTTTACGCAACACCGTAAGTTGACTGCGCGTTTTGGGTTTGGGCTGCAACTTCCACGTTTGCGGGACAATTGGCAAATGCTCGAGTTTCCACGACTTAAATGCATCATCGTACGCATCAGGCTCGGCTTGCTCTAATAAATGGCCAATACACCATGACACGCAATCACCATTGGCGGCAGTGATATAGCCATCACCTTTTTTATGTGGCTTTGGCAACACATCGGCAATCGCACGACCTAGACTGGGTTTTTCAGCAATATATAAAATCATAATCCACTGTTGGGGCGTTAGCGTTCAATATGACAAACCGAACTGCGCCACTTAACTGTATAAATTTACAGTATAGATTAGCGTTAAATACGCCAAGCTGCAAATATGAAATAATTAACCCCTTATCGGCGTAAATCATTACAATAAAAGCATAACAGCGAAAAGCCTAGAAGCTAGAGCGGACTGCGTCCTGCTAGATCGCTTCGCTGCTATAAAAGCATAACAGCGAAGAACCTAAACCCTAGAACGGACTGCGTCCTGCTAGTTCGCTTCGCGGCTATAAAAGCATAACAGCGAAGAACCTAGACCCTAGAACGGACTCCGTCCTGCTAGATCGCTTCGCTGCTATAACAGCATAACAGCGAAGAACCTAGACCCTAGAACGGACTGCGTCCTGCTAGATCGCTTCGCTGCTATAACAGCATAAAAGCGAAGAACCTAGACCCTAGAACGGACTGCGTCCTGCTAGTTCGCTTCGCGGCTATCAAAGCATAATAGCGAAGAACCTAGACCCAAGAGCGGACTGCGTCCTGCTAGATCGCTTCGCTGCTATAAAAGCATAACAGCAAAAAGCCTAGACCCTAGAACGGACTGCGTCCTGCTAGTTCGCTTGATATCGATCTTTATCGCTCGTCATCGCTTGTTATCGCTCTTATAGCCTCTAGCAGCGAAGCGTCCTAGTATCTAGGCATCTAGGCGCAGCGTTCGCTTGTTATCACTCTTATAGCCTCTAGCCGCGAAGCGTCCTAGCCTCTAGGCCTTAAAGCAAAAAAAACCAGCATCAATATGCTGGTTTTTTATCACTAACAAACAGTGGTTAACTTATGGATGACACTCATTGTGCATTTCTAAATTAGTGCCTATGTCCTTTGAGCGATTTGCTTTGGCATCATCGTTACGTAGTTGGGTTAAATGATCCAAGTAAGCTTGATCAACGTCATTGGTAATATAATGACCGTCGAACACTGATGTTTCAAAACGCTTAATCTCTGGATTTTCCATTCTTACTGCTTCAATTAAGTCGCTCAAGTCTTGGAAAATAATGCCATCGGCACCAATGATTTTGGCAATTTCGTCAGCATCACGACCATGAGCAATCAACTCATTAGAGGTCGGCATATCAATTCCGTACACGTTAGGAAAACGGATTTCAGGGGCTGCTGAAGCAAAATACACTTTCTTTGCCCCGGCTTCACGCGCCATTTCAATGATCTGCTCAGACGTGGTGCCACGAACGATTGAATCATCAACCAGTAATACGTTTTTACCTTTGAACTCAGTATTAATTGCGTTCAATTTACGACGTACTGATTTTTTACGTTCTTGCTGACCTGGCATGATAAACGTACGACCAATATAACGGTTTTTAACAAAACCTTGACGGTACGGTAAATCCATACAACGAGCAATTTCTAATGCGATATCGCACGATGTCTCTGGAATAGGAATAACGACATCAATGTCATGGTCTTCCCATTCTTTCTTAATTTTTTCGCCTAACTTAGCGCCCATGTTTACGCGACTGGCATACACAGAGATTTTGTCGATGCTCGAATCTGGACGAGCAAAATAAACGAATTCAAAAATACACGGAGCATAGCTTGGGTCTACAGCACATTGACGGGTAAATAACTGGCCATCAAGTGAAATATAAACAGCCTCACCAGGTGCTACGTCACGCATCACTTCAAAACCGACGGCATCCAAAGCAACACTTTCTGAAGCAACCATATACTCAGTACCAGTTGCGGTTTCATGCTTACCCAGTACCAAAGGACGAATACCAAATGGATCGCGGAACGCTACTAGGCCTTGGCCGATGATCATTGCCACTACCGCATAAGCACCACGGGTTTGCGCATGCACTTTGGCAACCGCATCAAACACTTCATCGGCACTTAAGGTTAAACTGCGCGTCTCTTGTAACTCATCGGCTAACAGGTTTAACAAGATTTCGGAGTCAGAGGTGGTGTTAACATGACGACGTTTTCTGACGAGGCTTTCCGCCAGATCAAGCGTATTGGTCAAGTTACCGTTATGCGCTAACGAAATACCAAATGGCGAGTTAACATAAAACGGTTGCGCCTCTGATGCACTCGAGCTGCCCGCGGTTGGATAACGAACATGTCCAATACCGGCATTACCTTGTAAACGCTGCATATGTTTAGGTTCAAACACATCTTTGACTAAGCCGTTTGCTTTACGTAAACGAAACGCATTCATGTCAACAGTCACAATACCTGCTGCGTCTTGACCACGATGTTGAAGCACAGTCAGCGCATCATAAATGGTCTGATTAACTGTTGATTTTCCTACTATTCCGACGATACCACACATGGGTAAGGTTCCTCACTGTAAAGTGTTTTATGATTATATTTTGGGTACAAAGCTTGAGGTATTTTCGACATAGTCAAAAAACCACTGAATAACCACGCCAAATTCAGGTACAAGTACAGAATCCTGCCACCATTTCGTGTCAGGGAATGCCGTAAAAGCATCCATAAAAAACAGTAATGCGCTAACAATTAACGCGCCACGAATGGCACCAAAACACAGGCCTAAAACACGGTCTGTGCCCGATAAGCCTGTTTTGGCCACTAACTGGCCTAACAAATAATTAACGAGTGCCCCTAGGATCAGGGTAATGATAAAAAGAATGGCAATCGCGACACCGTTTCTGACTAACTCGTCCTGCATTTGGGTTAAATGAGCAGCAAGATCAAGATAAAACTGGCTAGCAATAAAGAAAGCGGCAAACCAAACCACAAGAGACATGGCTTCTTTGGCAAATCCGCGGATCAAACTAATAATAGTTGATAACCCGATGACAATAATAATTGCGTAATCAATCCAAACCATGGAGATGGGGATCCGGTATAGGGTTCAAGACGGCGAGATTCTAACAGAGACAGAGATGTTTCTCACCTCTGATTGCACAAATTATTCTTGCGTGATTAAGAACAATCAAATTGTAAATATTAATCACCCAAGCATAATACCGTCTGAATAGGTTATTGTTCCTGTGGATTATAGGCTACGATTTTGCCTTTTAATCCGGTTAATTTGAATATAGGTTGCTGACGAGCTTTAAGTTTTTCTTCTGACACTTCAGGGCCTACAAATACTCGGGTTAATTTTCCTTCAACAGGTACTTTAGGCAGTGTATAAGCATTAAATCCTGCCTTACGTAGTTGAATAATTAAGGCTTTTACATTGGTAATATTATTAAAACCGCCTAATTGCAACGTAAAACCAGCCGTAACGGGTGATTTAGTTTTATTAGCAACGGGTGTTTCAGGCTTTTTTACTGCCGCAGTGGTTGCCGCTGACGGTTTAACCACTTGATTCACTTTTTTAGTTGGTTCTGCTTCACCTAATTCAACAATATCGTTACTGAGATCTTGAGGTTCAGCAATCGTTAACACTTGGAATTCTTCCGCGGGTTCGGCGATGTTGGCAGAACTGGCTCGATTTGAAGCACTTGATTGAACGGGACGTAAAGGAATTTCAGTGAACTCCTCAACCACCTGAGGTTTTTTACCGTCTAATAAATCGGGTAAAAAAATCACACCTAAGGCCACTAAGACGATGGTACCCACTAAACGATTTTGAAATTGACGATTCAAAGCTAATTCCCTTTTTTAACAAAACGACGTTAATGATGGCTTCTAAAACCGACGTCTAACATAAATAGTGTTTATAAAGATTTAAACCCTGCAACAGTATAAAAAGAGCCAAATATAATGACCACATCATCAGCCTCTACCGTCGCTTGTATAGCTTGCCATGCGCTGGCGATGTCAGTAAATTCACTGGCATGCTGACGACAACGCTCATTGGGCAATGCTTGACGCAGTGCTTGCGCTGTTGCGCCCCGTGGATTATCTAAACCAACAAAATACCAATGACGGATTTGTTCAGCCAATGTCGCCAATACCGACTTGATGTCTTTATCTTTAAGCATGCCACATAAGGCTACAATACGACGACCTTGGTACGCCTGCAATTGCTGTGCTAAATATCGTGCAGCATGGGGATTATGCGCTACATCTACTAGTACTAATGGTTGCTCACTCACCTGCTCTAATCGTCCAGCTAGTTGAGCTTGTTGTAATCCTTGGTTGATGTGTTGCTGGCTTATTTGCGGCCAAATATAACTTAGCAGCGCCACAACACTAGCAGCATTAGCTAGCGGTAACCTTGGCACAGCCAAACCAATATAAGATTGCTGCGCGGATTCAAAATGCCATAATGTAGGTGGGTTCTGGTCTTTATGGTAATGAAACTCATAACCAACACGATAAAGTGTTGTTCCAATCTGCTGAGCATAATCGGTCACGCTCAATGGTAAATCGGGTTCACCACAAATGGCGAGACAACCTGAGCGGAACACGCCGGCTTTTTCTCTGCCAACCAGTTCTCGGGTATCGCCTAAATATTCTTGGTGATCAAGATCGATAGAGGTCAAGATAGTGGCTGTGGAATCGATAATATTAGTGGCATCTAGACGGCCACCTAAGCCCACTTCAAGAATAATCACATCAAGCTTAGCAGCTTTGAATAAGTATAAACCCGCTAACGTCGCATATTCAAAAAAGGTTAATGAAATATCACCTCGTGCCATCTCTATGGCACTAAAAGCTCCAATAAGAGAGGCATCACTGGCATCTTGTTGATTGATCTGCACCCGTTCATTGTAATGCAGCAAATGCGGTGAACTGTAGACGCCAACTGATAAGTTTGCTTGACGTAATATTGAGGCGAGCATCGCACAGGTCGTGCCTTTACCATTGGTACCGGCGACTGTAATCACTTTAGCTGGAGCTAAATCAATCACATTGAGTCGCTCGGCGACAGCACTGACTCGCGTTAAGCCCATGTCGATTTCGCTAGGATGAATTGCCAGCAAATAATCCAGCCATTGATTTAAGCTTGATTGTTGATTGGGTACAGTAATTTCAGACGCAATTGACATAATTCAATACCATTTAATTTATGCAAACCTTACCAGACGTGGCGAAAACATAACATTAGTTTTACATCCCAATAAATATGACTGAAAAACACTTTAATCGAGCATAAACAATGGACCGAGTGCTAACCTAGGCAATTGATGCTGCTCAGGGTAAGTCACATCGACCAAATACAATCCGTTGGGCTTAGCTGTCGCTGCCGCCTGAGTGCGATTTTTCAATGCCAAGAGTTCTGTTATCCACTCGATAGATTGATTACCTAAACCGATTTGAAGTAATGAACCGACAATATTACGCACCATATGATGTAAAAATGCATTGGCTTGAATATCCACCAACACATACATGCCTTGACGAGTCACATTAACTTGATGCACATCTCGACAGGGTGTTTTAGCTTGACAATGCAACGCTCTAAAACTGGTAAAATCGTGTTTGCCTACGAGAAGCTGTGCGGCTTGATGCATCAAGGTTTCATCTATATCGCCGTGATAATGGCTCACACCAGAAGCTAAAATACCAGGGCGCAATTGATGATTATAAATAACATAGCGATAACGTCTGGCCGTGGCACTATAACGGGCATGAAAACTGTCATCCACTTCTTTCATCCATCGCACGGCTATACTGTCGGGTAAATTAGCATTCACGCCTAGTGTCCACGCCGTCATTGGACGTTGAACATTGGTGTCAAAATGAACCACCTGTCCAGTAGCATGCACGCCAGTATCAGTTCGCCCGGCACACAATACTTTAATGGGCTCATTTGCCACGTAACTTAAGGCTTTTTCAAGCTGGGCTTGCACTGAATCGACATCGAGTTGGCGCTGCCACCCACAAAAACCACTACCATCATATTCAATACCTAACGCGACCCGCATGCCTATATCCTCTACTCAATAATGGCGCGCAGTTTACCACAAAAAAACGGCGCATGTATCTGCGCCGTTTGCATTTATATGGTTAACATAGGGCTATTTATTTTACCTATACCACATGAATTGACCGAGTTAATTATCCGAGTTAATTAAAGCTTTTAATTAAATTTTTGGCTTCTAATTGTTGACGTTCATTGCCATCCATTTGCACTTCTTTTAATAATGCTCGGGCACTGTCTTGATCTTCAATTTCAATATATGCTCTGGCTAAATCAAGTTTGGCATTAACGGAGTTTTCTTCATCATCAACATCAACCATGTCTGCATTGCTTATTAACGAATTGACTGAACCCATATTAACATTAACGTCTTTATACTGATCGGTTTTATCGTCATCTTCATCAGCATCGTTTAACAATTTATCGATGTCGATATAGCTATTTTCACGCTCAAAACGCGTTACCTCATCATTACTGGCTTTATATTCAGCTGATTGGCTACGTTCTTTTTGATCAAGTGCCGCCAACGCTTCATCTACCGTTAAATTGTCATCGCTAAGGATATATTCGTCTTCAGAGGTATAGTCGTCAACGTTGTCATCCTCTTTTAATGACTGTGAAAATGCGGCCAGTAAATCATCATCACTGACCTCAGATTCATCGACTTCTTTCTCGTCAGCGGCAGACTCGGCAGCTTTAAGTAAATCACTTTCCCAATCTAATAATTCAGGCTTAGGTTTGTTGGATTTTAGGTCATTAAAGAAGCCGGAATCTTTATTGGTTTTATTTTGCGCAGTAGACGAAGAAGTGTCTTTATCATCTATTTCGGCTAACAAAGCATCAAGGGCCTCTTCCGCTTCAGTTTCTGGAGTAGGAGAAGATGCTGCTGTGGATCCTTGCTCTGACTTAACATCATGACGACTAGTTAATGCTAGCGCGGCTTCAAGTTGAGCATCAAATAAGGTGTTATCTTGGTCTTTACTATCGGCTTGTGTATCAACGTCAGACAGAGCATCTTTGTCCGCATCAATATCGTCTGCATTATCTGTTTTAGCTAAATCGACATCACTAAGATATTCATCAAACTCATCAAACAACTCAGTATCATCAATCTTGTCATTGATAGATTGTTCGCTGTTTGTATCAGTTGATGGTGTATCGCCGGCTTTTGTATCTTCTTTAAAGCTTGCCAATAAAGCATTAATATCATCATCGAGTGACTCATCATCGTCCAATATTAATGCTTCACTGGACGTATCGTCATCTAACTCCGCGGCAATCTGAGCTTGTACCGCTGCGTTTTCGTGATCATATGTCTCTGACTCAACCACAGGTTCGTTAAGACTGGCTAACAATGCATCGATGTCTTCGTCACTTGTTTCATTATCATCAGTAGAATCGGCGACATCTTCATCACTTAATTCAGCTGCAATTTGGGCTGCTAAATCATCACTTTCCGAGTTTCCCTGCTCATCTATTGGTAATTCATCGCTATTTTCGGCCATTGCGGATTCAATAACAGGCTCATTCAAGCTAGCCAATAATGCATCAACATCCTCATTATTAGGCTCTTCATTTTGGCCAACTTCATTCACATCATCTTCGCCGCTTGAGTCTGCCGATGTCTCTGGAGCTTTGACAGCCGCAGCAACATCATCTGACTCTGCCGGCATATCAAACTCGGCGAGTAATGAATCGATATCATCTTCAGTTGAGTCTGCTGATGAGCCGGCTGATGTCTCTGGCGCTTTGACAGCCGCAGCAACATCATCTGACTCTGCCGGCATATCAAACTCGGCGAGTAATGAATCGATATCATCTTC